>CAZCUL010000752.1:0-3040 GCA_964501475.1 uncultured Verrucomicrobiota bacterium
TGGAGCTGGAAATCCCCGGCGGAATGGTGGATGGCGGTGAATCGCCGGAAGCGACGGCTGTGCGGGAGTTGCGTGAGGAGACGGGATACGAAGGAGAAAACGCGCGAGTTCTGGCCACGCTCCGCCCCAATCCGGCGATTATGAGCAATAGCTGCTGCATCGTCCTGATCGAGAATTGCCGGCTCAAACACACCGTGCAATGGGACGCGTGCGAGGACCTGATCACCCGCCTGGTGCCTGTCCCGGACATTCCGCGATTGGTGCGGGAAGGGAAGATTCAGCACGCGATCGTGCTGGCTGCCCTTTATCAATTCCAACTCTGGCGGCACCCGCAGCCGTAGAACGCCGCTGCCGGCTTTTCACGCCGCAGGAGCCTTGGGCAGGTCTGAAGGCGCGCGCCGATGTTTCGGAGCGCGCTTTGCCCGATTCAATCCCGCACTCCGTTTGGCACGCGAGGACACTTTTTAATACCGTACTTTTGCGGAGAGGTGGAACCGTGGAAAACCGCGTCCAGCGCGCCTTGGGGAAGACCGTTGGATGTTTGCAGAAGGAAAAGGGGGTGGCTGAGCCGCCGCCGGTTCGAAAGGACACGGCGGCGGCCCGCCGACTAAAATGGAAACATTCTTTGCATACTCGCGGATTCTGCGGCAGGCGAATGGAAGCCAGCGACGGAAAGTTCGGGGCAGTCGCCATCCAAACCCGCCCGGCGGGACGATACCTCGAACAAAGCCGCCAGTTGATCCGCAAAAATACCTTCGCCTCGCATCCGCGTGTGAAAGTTCGGGTCATTGATCCGGCCGCCCCGCATGCCGCGAATCTGGTTCAGCACTTTGTCCTTCCGGTCGGGGAAATGCCGGCCGAGCCAGTCTTCAAATAACCGGCTCACTCCAAAAGGCAGTCTCACCGGCGTATAACCGGCGCAACAGGCCCCCGCCTTCGCGGCCGCTTCCAAAATGCGCGGCATCTCGTGATCTGTCAGAGCCGGAATGACCGGCGCCACCAGCACTCCCACAGGCACGCCTGCCCGATGCAATGTTTCAATGGCTGCCAGACGGTGGTTCGGCAAGGAGGCCCGCGGTTCGAGCTTGGGCGTCAATCCACTATCCAATGTGGTAATGGAAACGAAAACGACCACCGCCCGGTGCGCCGCCAGTTCGGCCAATAGATCGATGTCGCGAGTCACCAAATGATTCTTTGTGATGATGCAGGCGGGATTGCGAAACTCCGCCAGCACTTCCAGGCAGCCGCGTGTCAGCTTTAACCGCCGTTCGATCGGCTGGTAGCAGTCGGTCACACCGCTCATGGCGATCACCTGCGGTTTCCATTTGCGCGACGACAATTCACGGCGGAGCAGCTCCGGGGCATCCATTTTCACCATGATCCGGCTTTCGAAATCGAGTCCGGCCGAGAAGCCCAGATATTCATGGGTGGGGCGGGCATAACAGTAAATGCAGCCGTGCTCGCAGCCGCGATAAGGATTGACGCTGGTTTCGAAACCAATGTCCGGGCTGTCGTTGTAATTGATGATGGTGCTGCTGCTGTCGTGAAAAAACTGAGTGGCCGGCGCGGGGTCCTCCGACGGGTCCCAGTCGATGTCCCGCTCCAACTCGATCTTCTCGAACCGATTGGCCGGATTGGCCGCGGCGCCGCGGCCGCGGGGTGAATTGGGAACGCCGTTCATTGCGGGAGACAGCGTATCCGGCGGCGGCGCGGATGCAAGCTGGAGGCTTTGGTTCAGATGGGCTGGCTATAATTGCATGTCCGCGTTCAGACCAAATTGACCGGATCGATATCGACCGTGACCGGGACGTCTTCCGGAAGCGAGACCATCTCGTCGAGTTTGCCCAGCCACTGGTTCAGACGGGTGATTTGCCGCGTGCGCAACATGATCTGATACCGGTAATGCGACTGCGCCCTGGCCAGCGGAGCGGGCGCCGGTCCGGCGATAATCAAATCCTTGATCTGGCGGAATTGCTTTTCCAGTTCGCGCCGCAAGTGATCGGCGGAGAACCGCACCTTGTCTTCATTGCGCCCGCGCAACGTGAGCAGCGCAATCCTGCTTGCCGGCGGATAACGCAGTTGCTCACGAAACTCGATCTCCTGGTCGTAGAACCCGATAAAATCGTGCCGGCGCGCGTATTGAATCGCCGGATGGAACGGCGTGAACGCCTGAACCACCACCTCCCCTTCGACGTCACCGCGGCCGGCGCGCCCGGCCACCTGGGTCAACAACTGAAATGTTCGTTCGCCCGCTCGAAAATCCGGCACGTGCAGGCTCAAGTCGGCATAAATGATCCCAACCAGCGTCACGTTCGGGAAATGAAGCCCTTTGGCGATCATTTGCGTGCCGACCAGAACGTCGATTTTGCCAAGCCGGAAGTCGCTCAAAATGCGCCGATAATCGTCCTTGCGCTTCAAAGCGTCCGAGTCCATTCGCTTCACCTGGGCGTGCGGAAACACGCGCCCCAGCGCCTCCTCGACCCGCTCCGTGCCGAGACCAGAGTAACGGATGGCCGGATTGCGGCATTTCGGCTCGGGACAAACGGCGGGCACGCCGGCTTCGTGGCCGCAAATGTGGCAGCAAAGCAACTGCGCCTGTCGATGGAAAGTGAGCGAGACGCTGCAGTTCGGGCATTGAGCCACGTATCCGCACTGCATGCATTGCAGCGAGGTCGAATAACCGCGCCGGTTCAAGAAAAGAATGGTCTGCTCTTTCCGTTCCAGCCGACGGGTGATGGCTTCCTTGAGCTGTTGGGAAAAGATTTGCGGCCCTTTATGCTTGCGGTTCTCCCGCCGCATATCGACCACGCGGACCACCGGCATTTTTTTGTCGTCGGCCCGCAAAGGCATTTCGAGCAGGCGATATTTGCCCCGCCGCACATTGTAATAACTCTCGAGCGAAGGCGTGGCCGACCCGAGCACCACCACCGCGTTTTCCATCTGGCCGCGCACCACGGCCACGTCGCGCGCGTGGTAACGCGGCGCCTCTTCCTGCTTGTAGGAATGCTCGTGTTCCTCGTCCACGATGATCAGGCCGAGC
>CAZCUL010000753.1:0-4931 GCA_964501475.1 uncultured Verrucomicrobiota bacterium
GAAAGGAGCAAGCCGGTCAACGCGCGTTCTGAAAGCAGCGCCGCGATGATCATCTCGCGAAGCGGCGGGCTGAAACTGCGCCATTGTTCGGACTCGAGCAGGCGCCCGGCGGTTTGCGGGTGGCCGATTTCTGCGAGGGCATTAATGGCGGTCCGCTGAATTTCAGGGGGATGGTTCGGAGTCAACAGCTCAAAAAGCGGGTTACGCAGGGATTCATCCGGAACGGATGCAGGGCCAACCGCGGAAGGACGTTGACGTTGATTCGGCACTGGTAAAACATTTCCGGTTGCCGGCGAGCTCATCAGCGCCAGAAAGCGAATGGCGTGAACGCGGGCAGGGGAGGGTTGTAACGGTTCGAGCGCAACCGAACGTGCCGCGGCGAGTAATTGAGTTAAACGCGCCGTCAAATCTGCATCCAGCGTGGCTGGAGGAAAAAGCCGGTGTATGGGCGGAGCTGCTGTCGGGGACTGGTTGCGTTGATCCCGGGCGCTTGCGAGGCCATTCAGAGCGGCCCATTGCCAGACGCGGTCCTTGACACCTGTGGGAATGAGCAGGGCGCGCGCAATCGCGGATAGTTCGGGCAGAGTGCGGCCCTGGGCGATGATGCGGCTCAGATCGCCCATCAGTTCGCTGAAGCCGGCAAGGTCTCCGCCGGGCGGGTTGGTTGCCATCGTTTCGAGAAGCAACTGTTCGCGGCCGGGGACGGAACTGAGAATAGCGGCGCGCGTCCAGCGGTCGGCGTGGTGCCGGCAAGCGATTTGGCCAAGGACGGCAACGGCATTGGTTCCGGGAATCTCACCGAGCGTTAACGCCAGTTGAAATTGGGCGCGCGGATCGGCATCGGACGCCATGCCGAGCAAAAGCGGCACGAGTTCACGGCCCGTGGCGGGATCGGCCAGTTTGGATTCGCTGATTTGAATGGCATTTTCGCGCACTCCAGCGGAGGAATCTCGAAGCGCGAGCTTAAGGTCGCTCAAGTCCAGGCCGCCTGCCGCTTCCAGGAGGCGCAAGGAAAGCAACCGCGCTGAGGAAGGAGCGGTTTCGTCACGCAAGGTTTCCTTGAGCGCGGGGACAGCCCGGCGATCGCGCTTTTCAAAAAGGAGCCGAAAGGCGGTGTCGCGCCACCAGCCATTGGGGTGGCGCAGCGCATCGGCGAGTTCCGCAGGCGTTACCTCGGCAAGTTTGATCCTGGGCCGCTCCTGGTTTGCAGGCCGCCGGGCATCGACCACGCGATAAATCCGTCCCATGTTCTTCCCGCTTTCGAAGTCGGTACGTTTGCGGACCTCTTCAGGAAGATACTGCGGATGTTCGATGGTTTTGCGATACATGTCGCAGATGTAAAGGGCGCCATCGGGGCCATTGGCCAGGAAGACGGGGCGAAACCAATTGTCGGTGGAGGCGAGCATTTCCACTCCATCGCGAGCGCGGCGGGCCAGAAATGTGGCGCCGGTGGGAACAAGGAGGTCGCGATGCACCAGGTTGCCCGTAGGCTCGCAGGAGAAGGCGTTGCCATAAAAGTCTTGCGGCAGACCCGCGCCGCGAAAGATCAAAACGCCGCAGGCGGCTGTGAAACTGCCGGCGTGAGAGTCGGCGGTCGTAATGTTGTCGCTGATGGGAAAAACGCGAGCGGCCGATCCATGTCCTCTGAGCGGTTCCGGCATGGGATCAGCCGGGCAATTTTGAACCGTGTCGGCAAAAGCGAGATTGGGATTACGGGCGAGGTAGCGGGATGGAAGAACGACGTGCTGGACCTGGACGCGGTTCATGCAGATGAACCGATGGCCGGCATCGTCGAAGGTGAGTCCAAACTGCGCCTTGCCATCGGCTGCTTCGAAATCCCCGCTATGAGCTTGAAAGCGAAAGTCGGTGCGCAGGCGCAGGGGAGGGCGGTTCGTTTGAATGACGGAGCGAATCGTACTCTCGACCAGGCCGGAGGAGACGTAGATCCAGTGATCGATGGCCAAAGTGGGATGGCTGGCGCGAAGTTGGGATGTGTTGCTGGCATTGAAACCGGTGAAGACCACTTCCCTCAGATCTGCGCGGCCATCGCCGTCGGTATCTTTTAGAAAAAGAAGGTCCGGAGCGCACGTGACGAACACGCCGTCTCTCCACGGCATCACTCCGTTTGGAAACGAAAGACCCTCCGCGAAGACAGTCCGCTTTTCGAAAGTGCCGTCACGATCCATGTCTTCAAGCAGTGCGACGACACCGGCGGGCTCGGCGTCGTTGCCGGTGGGATAGCCGCGGTTCTCGGCCACGTAGATACGGCCAGCCGCATCAAAAGCCATGGCGACCGGATCGACCACCGCAGGTTCGCCGGCCACGAGCTCGATTCGCAAGCCCGGTTCGAGTTGAAAAGACCTCAAGGCGTCTTTCGGGGTCAGAGGACCTTGCGCAGCGGCGGCGAGACCGGAAGCGCTTGCCAGGAGGGCTGCGCAAAGAACCATTCCTGGCATCGCGCAAACACGACCTTGGGCTGGGCGACAATGCAATTGGAGGTCCACACGGACGGTAGTAACAAGTCCACCGAGGCATAACAAGATTGTTCGCCGGCGGCAACTTTTGGGATGGAAGCGATCAGAACCAGTCTGCCTTCGCGAAGGATTTTGAGATGGTTTCACTAAAATCTTTCTCGGGACGAGATGCGCGGCTGATCAAGTCCAGCTTCGGTCGGCGAACCGGGCGGGGATTGGCGGCGCGACCACGGAGAGGATTTGAAGAAGACGGACCCCGTCAGGAAACCACCGGCCATTTGAACGTCGAGCTGAGAGGAATGCGCTTGCCTGTGGCGGATGATTCCCGCGCCGCGGTGATGATCTCCAACACGTGCAGGGCCTGCTCGGGCGTCACCAGCAACTCGCGCCCGGTAGCGAGAGATTCAGCCGCAAGTGCCGCTCCCTGCTGCCAGATGTAGCCCTGCGGATCGGGCGCCTGCCGCTCGATCTTTGGAGAATCCTTTGTCGCGAAGTCCACGCCCTGCGGCGCCCAATCGTAGCCGACCAGACCCATGAATCCCTCCGAACCGACGATCATGATTGTGTGACGACTTTCCCCGCTTCCGTCGTGGCCGTAGGGGTTGAAGTAATTGAAACCGGACTGCACATGCGAGAGGACGCCGTTCCCGTGATCCATCAGCACCATGGCGTTGTCTTCCTCGGTGACCTCGATGCGGCCTCTATCTTTGACCGTCCGCTCCGGCGTGACAATGCGGACCATGGCCGTGACGCTCCTGGCCGGGCCAAGCAAACCGGTGAGCGTACTGAGATTGTAAACCCCGAGGTCGGGCAAACTACCGCCGCCTTTCTCGTAAAAGAATGCCGACCAGTTCGGGCCTTCGTGCCCATAATGAGCATGCGCCGCCGCCACCCGTCCAAGTTTGCCGGCGGCCAATTGTTTTGCCATGAATGCGAACTGTGGACTTTCCACCGTGATCGGTGCGCCCCAGAGCCGAACCGCTTTTTGCCTCGCGATGCGCAAAAGCTCCCGGCCTGCCGGCAGCGAGTTCGCAATGGGCTTTTCGCTCCAGACATGTTTCCCGGCTTCGAGAGCACGGCGATTCAACTGCTCGTGCTCCTGCATGTCGGTGAGGTTTACGAGAAAGTCGAACGGCTCGCCGCCCAGCATCGCGTCGATGTGCGGGTAGGTGTTCTTCACCTTGAACTTCCCGCCCTGGTTTTTGGCGCGTTCGTAGCGGATGTCGCAAAGCCCCACCACTTCGACGAAGGGCGACCGTGTCAGCACTGGCAGATACGAGTGCGATACGCTGCCGCAGCCAATCACGCCGGTGCGAATGCGTCGTTTTGGTTCCGCGTCTGCCGCCACGACGGCCACTCCGGAAGCCACCGCGGCGCCCGCGAGGAAGGTGGTTTTGGTGAACTCACGGCGATTCAATTGATCCAACGATCTTTGCATAGATGATGACGGAATAATGCGGGCTGATTTATCCGCTTTTCAGAGAGGGCACGCACGCCAGTTTCTACAAAAGGAGACCGGCCGGCAAAGACCAAATTGCCCGCCTTGCCTGCTCGTTTTGTGGCCTTCTGCAAGGTCCGGTCTCTGCCCCGGGTGAAAGCGGCAAAGCGCATCCGGTTGGATTTCCAGTTTGAAATGCCTTTTGTCGGTCGCCAGAATGTCTGCATACGCATGAAGAGAAAGCACAATCCTTGTTCCCGCCGGGAGTTCTTGGCGAGTTCCGGGCTTTGGCTGGCCGCGGTGACCTTGCAAGGGGCGGAAGCCGCCGGCGAAAGCCCGGAGCCCATCATCGACATTCATCAGCACACAAATTATGCCGGGCGCACCAACAAGCAATTGATCGCGCACCAGCGCGGCCTGGGCGTGACCAAAACCGTGCTGCTGCCAGCGGGCCGACTCCACGGCCTGGATGCGCAATGCGGCGGAAACGACTCAGTGCTCGAGGTGGCGCGGGAGCTGCCGGACGAGTTCGTGTTCTTCGCGAACGAAGTAACCGATCATCCGGAGGCCACGGAGGAGATCGGGAAATACCTGAAGCTGGGGGCGATTGGGATCGGCGAGCAAAAATTTAAAGTGGCTTGCGACTCGATCCACATCGAACGCATCGCCGAACTGGCGCAGGAACACGGCGTGCCGGTCCTCATGCACTTCCAGCATGGCGCCTACAACACCGGTATTGAGAATTTCCACAAGGTTTTGAAGAAGCATCCCAAGGTCAACTTCATCGGACACGCCCAAACATGGTGGGGCAACGTGGACCAAAAGCACGATCCGAAAGTCATGTATCCCACCGGGGAGGTTACTCCCGGCGGCATTACCGACCGGTTGCTGGCAGAATTCCCGAACATGTTTGGCGATCTTTCGGCCGGGTCGGGCTTGAACTTCCTCTTGCGTGATGAGGAGCACGCCCGCGCGTTTTTCGAGCGGCACCAAAGTCAGTTGATGTTTGGCAGCGATTG
>CAZCUL010000754.1:0-3044 GCA_964501475.1 uncultured Verrucomicrobiota bacterium
GTAATTGACCCGCGCCCCCTTTTTATGTGTTGCTACATGCTGGCCGATGGCGTGCAGAAGATGTGTCTTTCCCAGGCCGACTCCGCCGTAGAGAAAGAGCGGGTTATAAGATTTTCCCGGAGCCTGCGCCACGGCCATGGCGGCGGCGTGGGCGAAGGTATTGTTGTTGCCCACGACGAATGTGTCGAAGGTGTTGCGCGGGTTGAGAGCCAGGTCCCGCAGGGCGCTTTCGGATTCCGTCTCGGAATCGGCGCGGGTGTGCGAGCGCTTTTCTCCGGCCGCCTTCGGCTCCTGAGGAGCGGGAAGGGTTTTCTGCTGACCGCCCACGCGAAAATTGATTTCCAGGGACTGGCCTGTGATTTGCCCCAAGGCGTTACGGATGAGGTCCAGATAGTTCTCGCGCAGCCAGACCTCGCAAAAATCATTAGCCACCGTCAAGGTGATACAACCACCTTCGAGCGCCGCCGCTTTTAGCGGCGCGAACCACAAATTATAAGCTTCATCGCTGAGCCGCTGGCGCAGGAGTTCCTGGGCTAACGTCCAGATTTTTTCAGCAGTTCCTTGCATGTTCAGTTGGCTCCGATCCCCGAATTGTTCTGAGTTTTATTCACCTTGGCCCGTCACCGCCTCGTAACATCGCCTGGCTAAGCAGGTTTGACGGCCTGCCCGCAATCGACTGTTGGACCGGAACGCCTTTTTGCTCCCACAAGGGTCGCCTCGCAAAAAGGGCGCTCGCAAACGTATCTAATTGAAATTCAGCCACTTTTCCGAATGAAAACAACCATGTGCTGCTTCGATACGGGGCAGAAGTCGGCCCGTGTTTCGATGCGGTGCTGCGATTGCGATTCGAGGTTCTAGACAAACTTGCCGCGAGTGACGAGAGCAACATATTAACAGTTATCCGCAGGTTATTCACACGCAAAAAAGGGGCCTGAATGCTGGCGTTTTCGCGCAGGTCTCCCAAAAGCCCCCGGCCACATCACGGGAGTAAGTCCGTCTCCAAGTTCTCCAATGCAGGCGGTGAGTCTCATCCGCCCTTATCTTTGTTGCGTCCTGTCGCTGTTTGGTCCCCAACAAATCGCCGACCCGAAGGCCCGCCCGGAAAGAAAAGGGGGCGGAGACAACCACGCCCCTTCCCGAATCGACTGAATCCTAGACGTCGTAGTAAAGGAAGAATTCGTAAGGATGCGGGCGCAGGCGCAAAGCGTCGTGTTCCTTCCGCTTGTTCGCCACCCACATATCGAGAAAGTCGCTCGTGAAGACGTCGCCTTTAAGCAGGAATTCATGATCGTCCTCGAGGCAATCGAGGGCCTCGCTCAGACTTCCGGGGACGTTCGGGACTTTGGCCAGTTCCTCGGGCGGCAATTCGTAAATGTTTTTGTCGAGCGGATCGCCGGGCTCGATCTTGTTCTGAATCCCATCCAAACCGGCCATGAGGAGAGCGGCAAACGCCAGATAGGGGTTTGCGGCCGGATCGGGCGGACGGAACTCGATGCGTTTGGCTTTCGGGCTTTCACTGAAGGTCGGAATTCGGACCGCGGCGCTGCGGTTCCGGGCGCTGTAGGCAAGATTGACCGGCGCTTCGTAACCGGGGACGAGGCGCTTGTAACTGTTGGTGGTCGGATTGCAAATGGCGCAGAGCGCGCGGGCGTGTTTGAGGACACCGCCAATGTAGTAAAGGGCCATTTGGCTCAAGCCCGCATATTCGTTCCCCGCAAAAAGCGGCTTGCCTTTCTTCCAGAGCGATTGGTGCGTGTGCATTCCCGAGCCGTTGTCGCCAAAGAGCGGTTTGGGCATGAAAGTCACCGTTTTGCCGTGGCGCCGGGCAACGTTCTTGATCACGTATTTGTAAAGCATCATGGTGTCGGCCGTCCGCACCAGGGTGTCGAAGCGAAAATCGATTTCGGCCTGGCCGCCGGTGGCGACCTCATGGTGCTGGCGTTCGACGCGAATGCCGAGCCTCTCCATGGTCAACACCATTTCGGTGCGGATATCCTGCTGGGTGTCCATGGGCGCGACCGGGAAGTAACCTTCCTTATGCCGGATTTTGTAGCCCAAGTTCGGCAATTCCTCCCGGCCGGTGTTCCAGATGGCCTCTTCGCTATCGACGCTGTAAAAGGTGCCGTTTGACTTGTGATCGTATTGCACGTTGTCGAAGATGAAAAACTCGGCTTCCGGGCCAAAAACGGCGGTGTCGGCCAGGCCGGTGGCTTGAAGATGTTTTTCGGCCCGCAGCGCGATACCGCGGGGATCGCGGTTGTAAGGCTCCTTGGTGCCGGTTTCGGCGATCGTGCAGGTCAGGCTCAAGGTGGGTTCAGCGCAGAAAGGATCGATGAACGCGCTCTCCGGCTCGGGCATCGCCAGCATGTCCGAGGCTTCGATCGATTTCCAGCCGCGGATGGAAGAGCCATCGAAACCGAATCCGTCCTCAAACACCTCTTCATTCAATTCGGCGAACGGCACGCTGAAGTGCTGCCAGGTGCCGAAGGTATCGACGAACTTGATGTCCACCATTCTGGCGCCTTGCTTGCGAGCCATCTCGACGACGCTCTTGGGCGTGGCTTTTTTGGGGGTGTTGCTTTTTGCTGTGCTCATGGGTTGTGCGAGTATTGGTTGCTAAAATTTGAATCGATAAATCCCCGTCCCGTCATGAAGTCGCAGAGGGACAGTTGAACTTAAACAGCGTTTTCGCCGGTCTCCTCGGTGCGAATGCGATAAGCATTCTCCACCGGGCTGACGAATACTTTCCCGTCGCCGATCTTGCCTGTTTTGGCTGCCTTGACAATACCTTCCACCGCGCGATCCACGATGCTGTCCGCCAGAACGACCTCCACTTTGATCTTTGGCAGGAAATCGACTGTGTACTCGCTGCCGCGGTAAATCTCGGTGTGCCCTTTCTGCCGGCCAAAACCCTTCACCTCGCTGACCGTCATTCCTTCCACGCCTATTTCCGTCAGAGCCCCTTTGACTTCCTCAAGTTTGAAAGGTTTGATGATGGCCTCGATCTTCTTCATTTCCTCAGCTTTCCCGCAGTACCCCACGCC
>CAZCUL010000755.1:0-4850 GCA_964501475.1 uncultured Verrucomicrobiota bacterium
TCGCGTTGGTGATCTGCCTCTTCGTCTAAACTGCGATCACGGAGATTGGAACCACGCTTATTGCACTTTGGTCAGTAGGGCAAGGGAAATCTTGCCGTCAATTCGTGTACACGTTGGCGCACGGAACGGGCAGCGTCAACATTCTTAATATCCATCAACACCTCCGCGATCATGTCGGCAATCGCCGCCATTTCCGTCTCTCTCATTCCCCGGCTGGTCACGGCCGGGGTCCCAAGCCGCACCCCGCTGGCCTGGAAAGGCGAGCGCGTTTCGAACGGAATGGTGTTTTTGTTGACGGTAATGCCTGCCGCGTCAAGGGCGATTTGGCAATCCTTGCCGGTCACACCTCGGGCGCCCACGTCCACCAGCATGAGATGATTGTCGGTGCCGGCGCTGACGAGACGGTAACCGTTTCGCTTCAGCCCTTCAGCCAGGGCGCGGGCGTTGCGAACGATCTGTTGCTGATAAACCTTGAACGAAGGCTGCAAAGCCTCGTGAAAACAAACGGCCTTGGCGGCGATGACATGCATGAGCGGCCCGCCTTGAATCCCGGGAAAGGTCTGCGAATCGATCTCCTTGGCGTATTTTTCGCCGCAGAGGATCAGTCCGCCCCGGGGCCCGCGCAGGGTCTTATGCGTGGTGGTGGTCACAATATCCGCGTGGGGAATCGGACTGGGGTGAATTCCGGCCGCGACCATGCCGGCAATGTGCGCAATGTCCGCGAGCAATAGCGCCCCCACTTCGCGGGCAATTTCGCCCATGCGCGCAAAGTCGATGACCCGCGGATACGCGCTCGCCCCCACCGTGATCATCTTCGGGCGATGCTGACGGGCCAGTTCGGCAAGCTGATCGTAATCGATCAACTCGTTGTCCTTGCGCACGCCATAATGGATCACTTCGAAGAAGCGCCCGGAAAAGTTGGCTTTGTTGCCATGGGTCAAATGGCCGCCATGGCTCAGGTCCATGGTCAGGATTTTGTCCCCGGGTTTAAGCAAGGCGAAATAGACGGCCATATTGGCGCCGCTGCCGGAATGGGGTTGAACGTTGGCGTGTTCGGCTCCAAAAAGCTTTTTGGCCCGGTCGATGGCCAATTGCTCGGCCGTGTCCACATGCTCACAGCCCCCATACCAGCGCCGGCGGGGATAGCCTTCGGCGTATTTGTTGGTCAGAACCGACCCCTGGGCTTCCATCACGGCCGGGCTGGTAAAGTTTTCGCTGGCGATCAGTTCGATGTTTTCCTGCTGGCGCTGTCTTTCGAGGTCGATGGCGTCAGCAATTTCCGGGTCCACCGTTTTCAATCGTAGGTCCATAACTGCCCCTGGAAGTTCGAGTTTATTTACGCGGCGTTCGTGGCGTCCACCCTCAAACCGGGCGTCTAAAAATGCTTCCACCATGCGCAAAGCGTCTTGGCCGTCAAGATTGCCCCCGCTCAAGCAAAGGATGTTGGCGTTGTTGTGCTGGCGCGCCAGCCGGGCGGTTTCTTCATCCCAGACCAGGGCCGCGCGCGCCCCGGCAACCTTGTTGGCCGCGATGCTCATTCCGATTCCCGAAGTGCAAACCAGGATGCCAAGTTGCTGCCGCCCGTGGGCGACACTTTGCGCCACCTTTTGGGCGTAATCGGGATAGTCCGCAGACTCTGTTGAATTGGTTCCAAAGTCGGTGACGGAAACCCCGTGTCCATGCAGATGCTTTCTGATGAGCTCCTTCAAGGCGAAACCGCCATGATCGGCGCCCACCGCCACCGTCTTGGGGCGGCCCTGCTCCGCCTGGCCCGATGCGCGGATCGAGTTCTCCTGTTGATGGAGAAACTTCAGCATGGAAAAAATCCCCTGCTCGATCTGATCGCGACACGCCCGGTAAACCTCGTAAGAGCCTCCAATAGGATCGCTGATGTCGTTCTCGTAGGTGTCGAGGGTGTCGTCGAATTCGCGGAGGAGAAAGGTTTTCTCAGCGGCCTGGGGGTAAAGAAGCGTCACCGCATCGACATGGCTGTGGGTCATGCCAAAAATGTAGTCGGCCTCTTCGACCATTTTGGCATTGAGCTGGCGGCTGCGCTGCTGGGAAATATCGATGCCCAATTCGCGCATTGCGTAAACCGCATGTTCGCTGGGAGGCAACCCCTCCACCGCTCCCACACCGGCGGACACCACCCGGTAGTCGCTTCGACCCTTGTTTTCGTGCCGGAAGAGACCCTCGGCCATCGGGCTGCGGCAAACATTCCCCGTGCAAACGAAAAGGATCGTCTTCATGCTCGCACTACCGGCTCCAAATTGCGGGTGGGCCATCAAATCGTC
The DNA here is from genome assembly GCA_964501475.1 of uncultured Verrucomicrobiota bacterium. Taxonomy (GTDB): domain Bacteria; phylum Verrucomicrobiota; class Verrucomicrobiia; order Limisphaerales; family CAZCUL01; genus CAZCUL01. Next base: position 2,295 of record CAZCUL010000755.1, read on the forward strand.
AACGGCGAAATCAGTTCGAGCGGAAGCGGCGCACGACGGACAGCCCCTTAAGCAAGTCAATGGCCCGGGCCAACACCGGATCCTGCACCACCGGCTCCGTCAATCCTTCGCCGTTCTGGGTCGTTTCCTCCGCAGTCGCATCGAATCCCTCGCGCATCATCCGTACCAACTCCGCTTCATTGATGCGCCGGCGCGGCGGACGATTCGTGACCGATAAGTGAGTCTCTCCCTCGGTCTCGCCGTCGAGTCGCGCCAGCCGGTTCATTCTCGGAAGGATTCTGTAAGCATCCTTGTAATATTCCCGCTCGTCCTCCGGCCTGACTTCCACCTGGATATCCGCGGGAATACCGGAGTCGGGCAGAGCTTTGTTGTCCGCCACGTGGATTGGACCGGTGGCTACGCGCAGGCGGTGCCCGGACTTCAGGACGAACTCTTCCATCACCCGCGCCTGGCCCGCGGTGTTCGTGCCTAAAAGCAGCCCCACATTGTTGTAACGCAGAATCCCGGCCAAGGCTTCGGCCGCGCCGGTGGTTTTGCGATTAACCAGAACGGCAACGGGTATCGTGATGGCATTGGTCTTCTTCTCCGACTTCTCCATTCCTTCGCCCCAGTCAATCAATGGCTTCTCAGATTCCAAAAACCAGTCGGCCGCCTTTGCCGCCTCTCCATAAGCCAGTCCGCCGGCAAAGCGCAAATCGATCACCAGGCCTTTGAGACGATTGGTGGAAACCAAATCCCGGAACGCCTCCGATAGCTCCTTCGCCAGACCTTCCCGCACCGCCTCGACGCGGAAATAGCCGAAGTCCTTCTCGAAGATCGCCACGCTGGTTAGCGCGGAACCGTTTGTTTGAGTCTGGCCGGCGTCAACCAGCTCCGCCTTTGGCTCGAGTTGCCCGATTAAACCGCGCACTGCCGCCTCGTTCAATTTCTGGTCAGTAGTCCCGGAAAGATTCTCGCGCAGAACCTCGAATACTTCCTCGAACCGTGGAAGAGTCGGCGATTGGCCCTCGGCCTCCTCAGCCGCGCTTAACCGACTGAAAAAGCCACCGCTCACCAAGCCAATCAAAATCAACATTCGCGTCATTCCGGGCTTAGTGTGCAACGTTTCCGCGAAAGGTTGAAGTTATTTTCATGCTATTTAAACCACGGAAAAAGGATGCGACTCGGATGGTCCGGGAAGGTCGCTTGAAACCGACTTTCTCGGCCGGGCCGGGTAGGGCGAGTCCGTCCCCGGCGAGCCGCCTCCCGCGTTTGCATCAGGCTCAGCGAGGACGCTTCGCCCTACCCCGGCGCCTTCCGGGGCGCGTTTTGTTTTGCAGACAAACGAGGACGCGCTGTCCTGCATTGAATCAGCGCAATCCCTTTATGGCAATGTCCCGCCGATAGTGCATGCCTTCGAATCGAATACACTCCACCGCTTCATAGGCGGCTTGCCGCGCTTGCGCCAGATTCACCCCCAGGGCCGTCGCCCCGAGCACGTGCCCGCCGTTGGTCACGATGCTTCCGCCCGCGCGCTTTGTTCCGGCATGAAAAATCTTCGTGCCGGGTAGTTCGCCCGCCTCCTCCAGGCCCGTAATGGCCTTCCCTTTCTCATATTCTCCCGGGTAGCCTGCGGACGCCATTACCACGCAAACCGCTGCCTCCTTTCTCCATTTCAACTCTGTCTCGGCAAGCCGCCCGTCCATGCTGGCCTCGATCAACTCGAGCAGATCGTTTTCCAGTCGCATTAGATAAACCTGCGTCTCCGGATCGCCAAACCTCGCGTTGAACTCCAGCACCCTGGGCCCCTCCTTTGTCAACATCAGGCCAGGGTAGATAATCCCGTGAAACTCGATCCCTTCCGCGGCGCAACCCGCCAGCCACGGATCGATGATCTGCTTTGCGACCTTTTCCAATTCGGCGTCGCTCAAAAACGGCGCGGGCGAGTAGCTTCCCATCCCGCCCGTGTTCGGCCCCAAATCCCCATCCAGCGCCCGCTTATGATCTTGCGACACCGGAAACAACCTGGCCATCCGCCCGTCGCACAAGGCATGGAGCGAAACCTCCGTCCCCACCAAAAACTCCTGGATGACCACCCGTTCCCCAGCGGTTCCAAAAGCTTTCTCCACCAAAATCCGGTCCACGGCCTGTTCCGCCTCGGCGACGCTTGAACAAATCAGCACGCCTTTCCCCAGCGCCAGACCGTCCGCCTTGACCGCACAACGCCCGCCCAACTTGTCCGCAAACTGTTTCGCGGCGCCCGCATCGGCAAAAACGCCGGATCGCGCTGTCGGAATCCCATGCTTCTCCATGAATTCCTGGGAGAAAGCTTTCGAAGATTCGAACTGCGCTGCCTTTCGATTTGGTCCCCAGATAGGGACGCCCTTTGCCTGGAAAAGGTCCACGACGCCCAGCGCCAGCGGATTGTCCGGCCCTACAACTGTCAGGTCCGCCTTCGCCTCGAGCGCAAAAGCAAGCAGCGCCGGCAAATCTTCAGCGCTGATGGCGGGGCATTCCACCGGGGCTCGATTGCAAACCAAACGTTCCCCGGCAATGCCGGCGTTACCCGGCGCGCAC
>CAZCUL010000756.1:0-5123 GCA_964501475.1 uncultured Verrucomicrobiota bacterium
TCCGGATGGAAGTCGAGAAACAGGTGGGGACCGGCCCGGACCAGAAAATGGTAGGCAACATCCCCTACACGCCGCGCGTGAAAAAGGTCCTGGCTCTGGCCGCCAAGGAAGCCAAGGCTCTCAATCATACTTACGTCGGGACCGAGCACATTCTTTTGGGGTTGCTCCGGGAAGGCGATGGTGTGGCGGCGCGAGTTCTCAAGAACCTCGACGTGGACATCGAACAGACGCGGCAGGAGATTCTGAAGGAATTGGATCCGAACTTCAACGCGCAGGAAGACGCGCCGGCCGGCGAGCCGGGGGAAAAGCCGGCCGAGAAAAAGGGGGAAATCAAGACTCCGGCGCTCAAGGCTTTTGGGCGAGACCTTACTGACATTGCCCGCAAGGGTGAAATGGACCCTGTCATCGGTCGTCGGAATGAAATCGAGCGTGTCATTCAAATCCTTTGCCGGCGCACGAAGAATAACCCCGTCCTTCTGGGAGAAGCCGGGGTGGGGAAGACCGCCATTGTGGAAGGCCTGGCGCAGGAGATCGCCAAAGGCAACGTTCCGGAACTGCTCCGGGAAAAGCGAGTCATCACATTGGACCTGGCCCTGATGGTGGCGGGCACGAAATACCGCGGCCAGTTCGAGGAACGCATCAAGGCGGTGATGGACGAGATTCGCCGCGCCAAGAACATCATTCTCTTCATCGACGAATTGCATACCATCGTAGGCGCGGGCTCCGCCGAAGGGACCATGGACGCGTCGAACATTATCAAACCCGCGCTGAGCCGGGGCGAAATGCAATGCATCGGCGCCACCACCCTTAACGAGTACCGGAAATACATCGAGAAGGACGCGGCACTGGAACGCCGCTTCCAGAGCGTCAAGGTGGAGGCGCCTTCGGTCGAGGAAGCCATCCTGATTTTGAAAGGGCTCCGTCCAAAATACGAGGACCATCACAAGGCGGAGATCACTGACGCGGCGCTTGATGCCGCTGTGCATTTCTCGGACCGTTACATTACGGACCGTTATTTACCGGACAAAGCGATCGATCTGATGGACGAAGCCGGTTCCCGAGCTCGCATTAGCGCCATGACGCGTCCGCCGGAACTGAAAGCCGTCGAGGACGAGATCGAGGAAATCAAGACGCGCAAAGAGAAGGCCATCAAAGAACAGGATTTCGAGGGTGCGGCTGCCATGCGAGACAAGGAAAAGCAGGCCAAAGAACGCATGGAATCCGTCTTGAATGCCTGGAAGGCCTCCCGCGAGGAGAAACGCGTCAAGGTGGACGAAGAAGATATCTTGCAAGTGGTGGCGAAATGGACCGGGATTCCGCTCAAGCGCATGGAGCAGGACGAGGCCGAGCGGCTTCTGGCGATGGAAGTCGAGATGGCAAAGGTCGTCGTTGGCCAGCAGGAAGCGGTGTCGGCCATCTGTAAAGCCCTGCGGCGTTCGCGGGCCGATCTCAAGGATCCAAAGCGGCCCATTGGCACCTTTGCCCTTCTGGGACCCACCGGCGTGGGCAAGACCTTGCTCGCCAAGGCGCTTGCCGAAGCCATGTTTGGCGACGCCAAAGCGCTGATCCAGCTCGACATGTCCGAATACATGGAACGGCACAACGCCTCGCGCATGATCGGTTCGCCTCCTGGCTATGTCGGTTATGAGGAAGGCGGCCAGCTAACCGAACAGGTTCGCCGCAAGCCTTATTCCGTGGTGCTCTTTGATGAGGTCGAAAAGGCCCATCCCGACGTCATGAACATGCTCCTGCAAATCATGGAGGAAGGGAAACTCACGGACAACGTAGGGCGGGTGGTCAATTTCCGGAACACCATCGTCCTGCTGACCTCGAACGTGGGCGCAGAAACCATCAAGAAGCAATCCTCTCTGGGCTTTTCTCCGATCAATGACGAGACCAGCTACGAGAAAATGCGGGAAAAGATCATGGACGAGGCCAAGCGCCTTTTCCGCCCCGAATTTCTGAACCGCATCGATGACATCATCGTCTTCCGGTCCCTCACAAAACCTGATCTCATTGAGATCCTGGGCCTGGAGATCCGCAAGGTGATGGAACGACTCAAGGGCAGGAAGCTCGAGCTGCAACTTGACGAGTCCGCCAAGGATTTTCTCGTCGAGAAGGGCTACGACCCGACTTACGGAGCGCGACCGATGCGCCGGGCCGTCGAGCGCTACCTGGAAGATCCTTTGGCAGAGGAAATCCTTAAGGGTAATCTGCACGAAGGCGAGCCGGTCCAGGTGACACTCGACAAAGACAATAAAGAGAAGCTGCTTTTCGTTCAGACTTCACCCGCAGCCGGAGCTCTTCAAAGCTGATCCGTCCCGGCGCTGGCAGGCCACCGAAACATTCTGCGGTCTTTTCCGAAACGGTCCAAGGCCGCTTCTTTTTGATTGTATTGACTGAGCCCCTGACGCTTGGTCGCCGATACCGACAAACTTCCCTTCCCGGAGGAAGGCGTTCGCAACCAGGTCAGTATTTGGGCACGCTGGAATCGATTTCCTCCGCCCAGGCGCTGATGCCGCCCTTAACGCTCTTAGCGTATTTGAAACCCTGCTCTTTAAGAAACTGAACCGCCTTTAAGGAGCGGATTCCGCTCTTGCAATGGACGTAGATGGTCTGGTTGGGATCGAGTTCGGTAAAGCGTTGCGGAAGCGAACCCAGGGGGATGAGCGGCACACCATCGATGTGGGCGATCTGATATTCGTCGGGTTCGCGCACGTCGATGACTTTGATGTTGAGGTTGCGCTCGGCAATGGCGCGCTTCATTTCCTGAACGGTGACTTCATCCGCTCCCAGTGCTGAGCCGGCTGGTTCTTCGACCGGCATTCCGCAAAACTGCTCATAATCGATCAGCTTCGTGACGGTGGGATTTTCGCCGCAAAGCGGACACTCCGGATCCTGGCGGAGCCTCAACTCCCGAAACCTCATGTCCAGCGCATTGAAAAGAAGTAAACGTCCAATAAGCGAGCTGCCCCTGCCGAGGGCCAATTTGAGAATCTCGGTGGCTTGAATGCAACCAATGATCCCGGGAAGCACACCCAACACGCCGCCCTCGGCACAGCTCGGGACCATGCCCGGTGGCGGGGGCTCGGGGTAAAGGCATCGATAACAAGGCCCACCGAGATGCGGCGCAAACACGCTGGCCTGGCCCTCGAAGCGAAAAATGGACCCATAGACATTTGCTTTCTTCAGGAGCACGCACGCGTCATTCGTCAAATAGCGCGTCGGGAAATTGTCGGTGCCGTCCACCACCACGTCGTATCGGGCGATGATATCGAGCGCGTTCTCGCTGGTTAAGCGCAGATTATGGACGGCCACTTCGGTATTGGGATTTATGCTGGAGATGGTTTCCTTGGCGGACTCGGTCTTGGGCCGGCCGACATCCCCGGTTCCATGGACGATTTGCCTCTGGAGATTTGAAAAGTCCACGGCATCGAAATCCACAAGCCCGATCTTGCCAATTCCCGCTGCTGCCAGGTACATGGCAATCGGCGAACCAAGTCCGCCCGCGCCGATGCAGAGCACGCTCGTGGAGCAGATTTTCTTTTGGCCGGAAAGCCCCACTTCCGGCAGGATCAAATGCCGCGAATAGCGGCGAATTTCTTCATTGCTCAATTGCATAAGTCACTCGATGCTCGGGTCAACCTACTTGCATCCGACCAGACAAATCAAGGCGTGAAACGGCCGCACCCGGCAAGATCGGGATGCGCGGGGCGTTTCAGACAGGTCTGAAATGCCGTTGGAGCGAGCCCGAAAATTCATGGCGCGAAAGCCGAGCGGACCATCCTCCAAACTTCAACAGGCGGTCGCCGCAGCCAGGAAACTTTCCTCCCTGCGTCCGCAGATCGCTGTCGTCCTGGGAAGCGGCTTTGAGGGGGTCGCTTCTGTCATCGATGTGGATGCCCAAATTCCATACAGACGGCTTCCGGGATTTTCCTCATCCCAGGTTTCGGGACATGCGGGAAGGCTCCTTTTCGGGAGGCTGGGCGGCCTACCGATCATTATGCTGAGCGGCCGAGCCCATTTCTACGAAGGCTACAGCATGGATCAAATCACGTTTCCCATTCGGGTCCTGGCGGCGCTCGGCGTTCGCGACCTGCTCTTAACCAATGCCGCCGGAGGAATTAAGAAAGGAATGCTCCCCGGGGATTTTATGGTGGTGACGGACCACATCAATTTCATGGGAACAAATCCCCTGCGCGGATCGATTGCGGCGGATGGACCATGCTTTGTTGATCTGACCCGGACTTATGACGATGACTTAAGGATGTTTCTGGGCCGGGCGGCGGAAGCGCTTGGAATCAAACTGCATCACGGCGTCTATCTGGCGGTTTCAGGCCCCTGCTACGAAACACCGGCGGAAATTCGAGCCTTTGCGCTGTTGGGCGCATCTGCAGTGGGCATGAGCACAATCCCGGAAGCAATCGTCGCACGGAAATACGGTATGCGAGTGGCAGCTCTTTCATGCATCACAAATTTGGCGGCGGGCCTAGGTCGGCATCCGCTTTCGCATGCAGATGTGCTTGAAACAGGCGCAGGAATTCAGAAGACGGCAGTCGATTTGCTCCGGCGCTTCGCCTCAATTTATGAAGAACACCGATAGGAAGCTGATCCGCGCAGCCCTCCATGCGCGACAGGCGGCGATTTCCCCTTACTCGGGTTTTCAGGTCGGTGCGGCGTTAATGACCCGCGGCCGCAAGGTCATCACAGGCGCAAATGTCGAAAGCGTCAGTTATGGACTGACTTGCTGCGCAGAGCGCGTGGCACTTTTCAAAGCACTGACCGGCGGACAACGGCATTTTGCGGCGATTGCCGTCGTGGCGCGAATCGAGCATGGGCCGACACCTTGCGGCGCCTGCCGGCAATTGCTTGCAGAGTATGCGCCGGGAGCCCGCGTCCTGGTGGCGGACAGCGCGCGGCCCAAAAGTGTCCGGGAATACAAAGTGGAAGATTTGTTGCCGGAAGCGTTTCGGACATTTCCCAACTCATCGAGGCGGGGGAAGAAGCAGTGAAGATCAGATGTGACAGGCGAGGCCCATGAAGGCGGACATTCCATTTCAATTGAAGACGGCTGTCTGGCCGGCATTCCTCGTCACGGGCACCGGCGAGATCGACGATGCGAA
>CAZCUL010000757.1:0-5407 GCA_964501475.1 uncultured Verrucomicrobiota bacterium
TCCTGTGCCAGTTATCATATTGCAGCCGGTATGGCCTGCCTTCTACACCAAAAGCGCCGCCAGCGGAAACTAAAATCTCTCTTCGCCCCCGCGGCCTTTGGCAGCTTAGCCCCGCGACAAGCCGCTCCGGAACGATCCGCCAAAACGATCCGGCGTCACGCCGTTCCTGGCGCCGTCCTGCTGCAACAGTCGCAGGACAAACATCCTTTTCACCGGCCGCCCTGCCACCCGCACGGGCCGGACCGCCGGCATTCTGGGAAAGCTATTCATGGAATTCTTTGTGTGTGTCGCCATTTCGGGACTGGTTTATGCAACAATCCCGCCGCAATAGCAAAGACTACTTTTGCGTCTCCGGCGTGTTTGACCCCCTTGCCTGGCCTTTTGCCTGCCATCTCCAAAGTCAACCGCCCGCCTTGGCCGCTTTTGATCCGGTCTTCTTCTGATATGGCGAATAAAGGTTAAAATAGATGCCGCACAAAGGACGGTCATTCTCTGTTTGGCTCAAAATAATGGTCACCTGCTTGTCCAGGGCAATGCCATGCCGCAGGTTCGGTCCCCGGTTTTCATATGCCTTGATTGCCTTTTCCATAAGGGACCTGAGCGAATTCCGGCATTCTTCCGGGCATTTGTCCAGGCAAACGATGTATTTCTCGTACGACTTCAATGCCGCGGCAATCTCGTCTTTGAACATGTCAACCGTCACGCCCCACAACTAAGAATAAAAGTCTGGAAGTGGAAAGTGAAATCTAAGCCGGCGCTGTCCACGGACAAATCCCAGGCGTTAAGACAAAACGTTTCCCCCCGCGGTTGCAGAAGCTCAACCTTCGGGGTCCGCCGCCATGCGCACCCGCGCTTTGGGGCGCGGCCCGAACAAGGCGGTCCCAATCCGAACGATGGTTGCGCCTTCTTCAATGGCGACCTCAAAATCGCCGCTCATGCCCATGCTCAGATGCGGAAGCGGCGCCCCCAACTGTTCCTGGCAGCGTTCCTTCAGCTCTCGGAGCTGCCGAAAGATCGGACGCGCCTTCCCGGGCTCCGGAGTCCAGGGAGCGATTGTCATCAAACCGTGGATTTCCAGACGGGCGAGCGCGTTCAACTCCGCCAGTTCGGCAAGCAATTGATCGGCCTTGTAGCCGAACTTGGACGATTCTCCCGCCAGGTTCACCTCCAGCAGCACCGGCATTCGCCTGGCGAGTTTCTCAGCCCACTTGTTTATCTCCTCTGCCAGGTGAAGGCTGTCCACGCTTTGAATCATCTCGAAAAGCTGGACGGCATCGCGGCACTTGTTGGTTTGGAGGTGCCCGATCATGTGCCAGCGCAGGCGGCCGGGGCAAAGCGGGATTTTGGCCCTGGCTTCCTGAACCTTGCTTTCGCCGAAACGACTCAGACCCAAATCGGCCGCCGCGCGAACTGTCTCGGGGGGATGGCTCTTGGCGACCGCCAATAAGAGGACGGTGGCAGGATCCCGCGCCGCGTGATCGCAAGCCGCACCGATCCGTTTTTGAATCGACTCCAGGTTGGCCGCCAGGTCCACTCCGCCAGAATAATAGCCGCGCGCAGGATAACAAGCGTTTCAACTCCTTCGCACCGCGCTGCCAAGCGGGACGCCGGCGCCGCCGGAAAAGCAACGCCAGCTCTATTGGTTTCGCACGAAAAGCTTTCCTGGCAACTGCCGGATGACGCGCTTCATTTCCAAACTGAGCAGCGCCACCGAGACCGCTGAACTCGGCAGACCGCTCTGGCGGATCGCCTCGTCGATGCCGATCTCGTCGTCCGCCTTCAACACGTCGTAAACTTTCTGTTCGTTCTCAGAAAGAGTCAGCGCGGGAAGGACGCCGCTCTCGTTCGGAGAGGGCGGGCGATTGCTGGCCGGAAAGAGGTATTCGAACTCGCTCAAAATGTCCTCGGCGCTCTCGCACAATTTGGCCCCTTTCTTGATCAACTCGTGGCAACCCTTGCTCCGCGGCGAATCGATTCGCCCGGGAACCGCAAAAACCTGCCTGCCATAGTCCGTGGCAAAATTCGACGTAATAAGCGCGCCGCTGGTCAGATTCGCTTCCACCACCACGGTCCCCAACGTCATCCCCGCCACAATGCGGTTGCGAATGGCGAACGATTGCCGGTCGGCATTGCGATTGAAGGGATACTGGGTAATGACCGCACCGCTGGCAGCGATCCGCTCGAACAGTCCCTTGTTCTCTGGCGGGAAGATGATGTTGATGCCTGTGCCCAGGACGGCGATGGTGCGCCCATTGGCGGCCAAAGCTCCCTGATGCGAAGCGGTATCGATGCCTCGAGCGCCGCCACTGACCACCGTCACGCCCACGTAAGCCAGTTGGTAAGAGAGTTTCCGGGCCACTTCCATTCCGTAATGCGTCGTTTGCCGCGTGCCGACCATGGCCACCGCGTTCTTGTCTTTGGCCGTCATTTCCCCCTTCGCGTAAAGGACGATAGGCGGGTCGTAAATCTGCCGGAGCAACTCCGGATATTCCTCGTCCTGCTGCGTGACAATGCGGCAGCCAAACTCCTCGATGCGCTGTAATTCCGCCTTCAGATCGACGGTTTTCTCCCAACTGGCAATGGCGTCGGCGGTATCTTGACCGATGCCCTGGACCAGGCGCAGTTTGGATTTGGAAGCGGCCAGTATCGCCACCGGATCGCCAAAGAACTCGAGCAATTGGCGCAAACGCACCGGTCCCACGTGATCGATCATATTGAGGGCAACCAACGCTTCCCTGGCATCCATGGGCTTGGGAGATACTCAATCGCGACCCGGCGGGCAAGCTAATTGGAACGCCGATGGAGCGCGGTCAGGCGGGACGCCTGACCTGCCTTAGAGCAGCTTGATTTGCATTTCCTCTTTGGCCAGGGCTTCGCCTATGCCCTCGATGCGGTTTCTCCGCCGCTCCATGATGTGCTTGTCCACCACGGGATCATAAGGCACCGGATAATTGCCGTCGTAACAGGCCATGCAGAACGAATTGGCCGGCTGCCCGGTGGCCTTGACCATGCCTTCCTTCGACAGATACGCGAGCGAGTCCGCGTTCAAATACTGCCGGATTTCATCAAGGCTGTAGTTGGCCGCCATCAACTTCTTCCGATCCGGGAAATCGATTCCATAGACGCACGGATTGGTATGCGGCGGGCAACTGACTCGCACGTGGACCTCGTTCGCCCCGGCTTCCTTAAGCGTGTTCACGCGCGCTTTGCAGGTCGTGCCGCGCACAATGGAATCGTCCACAATCACGACCCGCTTCCCTTTCACTAATTGCGGGATGAGGTTCAGTTTCACCCGCACGTTGAAGTCGCGGATCAATTGCGTGGGCTGGAGGAAGCTGCGCCCCACATAATGGTTGCGGATGAAGGCCATCTCGAACGGAATGCCCGATTCCTCCGAAAATCCGAGCGCGGCGTAATTGCCGCTGTCCGGCACCGGAACCACTATGTCCGCCTCGACCGGATGTTCGCGCGCCAGTTGGCGCCCCATGGCCTTGCGCACTTCATAGACGCTCTTCCCGGCAAGGGTGCTGTCGGGCCGCGAAAAATAGACGTATTCAAAAATGCAAAGCGCCCGCCGCTTGTGTTCCGGAAAGGCCTGAATGCTTTTCAAACCGTCCTTGTTGATGATGACGATTTCGCCCGGCTCGACATCGCGCACGAATTGGGCATGAATCTGGTCGAAGGCCACCGTCTCGCTGGCCAGGACCCAGGCGCCGTCCACTTTGCCGATGCTGAGCGGCCGGAAGCCGTACGGATCGCGAATGCCGATCAGCTCCTGTTCGGTCATGATCGCCAGGGAATAAGCCCCTTCGAGGCGATGCACGGCTTGAACGAGGTTATTGTCCGCGCCCCCGTTCGATGGTTGAGCCAGGAGCAGCAGAATAATCTCGCTGTCCACGGTGGTTTGGAACATGCAACCCCGGCCTTCGAGTTCGTCCCGCAATTGTGTGGCGTTGGTCAGATTACCGTTGTGCGCGATGGCAATCTGTCCCAGGTGGCAATCTCCCGTGAGCGGTTGCGCGTTTCGGAGGTGCGACGAACCGGTGGTCGAATAGCGAGTATGACCGATGGCGGATTGACCGGCCAGTTTGCCCAGGACTTCGGCATCAAAAACCTGCGAGACCAGCCCCATGTCCCGATGGGCGCGAAAACGCTCGCCGTCACAAGCCACAATGCCGGCGCTCTCCTGCCCCCGGTGCTGGAGCGCATAAAGGCCGTAATAGGTCAGCTCCGCGGCGTTCGGATGGCCAAAAATTCCGAATACGCCGCAATAATGTTTGGGATAGTACTGCATCGCTGCTGGTCGCAAGGAGATACTTCCCCAAAGACGCCTCGGCTGCAATAGGGGAGTCAAAGTGGAACCGGAGAAACGTGGGCGCTCATCTTTTTCGGGCTTGCCTCTTCAACCGCTTACGCGAAAAGCGCCGAAGCGCGCCGTCAGATCGAATAACGCAAGGCGCCGTCTATTTTCTGGCTTGCGACACTTTCACGGCAGTCCAACAGAGAATCGCCGCGGCAATCAACCCATAGGCCCATGGGGAGAGCGCATGGGAGAGCTGCAACAATACGTGGACCGGTTTCAAAAGGAGCTCCAGGTCCACAGGGAAGAACAGGAAGTACGTGTAAACCAGCCCGCCCCCGATCAGCCAACATAGCAGCGTGCTCCGTTTCATAATTGCGTCCCCGGCGGCTTTGGCGTTTCAGACCGGGTCGTCAGCGGCAAGAGATATCCGGCCAGCCCGGCCAGCACCAGAATGAATCCGACTTTAGAAAGCAACGGCACTCCCTGGCTGGCGAAAAGATCAGCCAGATTGACCGTCAACTCCCGCGCCGGAATCCCGATAGGCCGCGGCAGACCGGCATACCAGGTGCCTACTACCACGGTCAGCAATCCGAGCAAAATGACTTTAAGCGGCTGCTCTTTTACTGCCTTCAGAATGATCGCCGCCAAAAGAATGTAAAACAACGTACCCAGGACAAACCCGGCACCCCACCACACGTCGATATTACCATTTCTCATAAGTAGTTCCTTTGCTTTGATCCTGTTTTAACCGCCACTTCCCGCTTCGGCAGCTTAGGCATATTTGAAACTTCTCTGCAACCCGGCAGGCACTGTCTGCAATGTCTGCAATGTCCTTTAAGAAAGACCGAGTTGCTTCAGCTTGTCCCGGTAACCCCGGCTGAGCGTCAGTTGGGTGCCGCCGCGCAAAATAACCACGTATTCGCCGTGAAACATCGGTTGCAGCTCCTTCACGCGTTCGAGATTGACGATTGTGGAGCGGCTGATCCGGAGAAACCTCTCCGACGGCAGCCTCGCTTCCAAACCGGCCATGGTCTCCCGAAGAAGATGCGACTCGGCGCCGATGTGCAGGCTCACATAGTTATCCGCCGCCTCGATCCAATCGAT
>CAZCUL010000758.1:0-2904 GCA_964501475.1 uncultured Verrucomicrobiota bacterium
CGTCCACAGTGCTGACCTGGAATGGCCGCGGCGAAAACGAAGCCGATCCGAGCACCACCGCAATGGCCTCGTGATGGATGTTGAAACTGCGCAGACCAAAAAGAACGGAACTGATCTTGACCTTCCCCTGTTCGATCCCTCGAAATTCGCCCTCCACAAATTCGCCATTGAGCAGGAATATACCCGGGCGGGAGGTTCCAATCCGATCCGCCACGCGTGTCGGCAACCAGCGAAATTGAATGTTGGCTACGTCCCGGGTGGCAAACGTCGCCTCGGGGCGTACCCCGGCGAACAGAATCTCGCTTGCGGCCGCCCGGAAAATCTCTCCCGCCACCACCGACCCGCTTCGCAATTGAAGGCGCGGCACAAAGGACCCGTTGGGCAGGGATGGAGCCTCTTTCACCTGGTCGATGGTTGCCCCGGCGGATTCAACATGGACGCCGCGAGGCGACTCCCATTGTCTCGCTCCCGCCAGCGCCAAACCGACGTAAACCTCCTGGCCAAGCGCGATGGTCGTTCTGCCCGCCTCCCGCCAGCGCAGACCATTTCGGGATTTGAAGGCGGCGACCGTATCCCCCTCCCGCCGCAGTTTTATCCAGGAAGGCACGAACAAATCGCGTTCTTGCTGCAATCTGCTGAACGCGCCCGGGTTCTCGCGCCATTGCAGAACTCCTCCTCGTCCGGCCGTCACCCCCAGGAAAACAGACGCCGCATCCGGCCTTAACCCGCCTCGAATCATGACGCCCGCCACTGCCTCCGGCTGCGTCCAATCCACAGAAATAACACGCGCAACGATTTCGCTGTCGCCATTGACCGGCTTATAAAGGAACCGGCAATCCTCCGCATTCCCGCCGATACCGCGCCCGTCCGTGCTGATTCGGAACAGCCCGCTCCTGAGGAGAGCCTGGCCGGGCTGCTCGGTCGATCCCAGGTGGACTGTCTTCCAGGGATCGGGCAAACCCTCTTCCACAGAGGGCGGCAAAGGCTCGACCCTCTCAGGTTTGTCCAGGACCATCCCGCGCACTTCGTTCTCGGGAACAATGATAATCCGCGAAGCGCGCGTGTTGACGACCACCACCTCATTGGAATCGAGGCGAATGACACCGGAATAGCGAACGCCGTTGGTGGTGTAAACCGCGCCCGTGCGCGCGAACGCCGGTTCTGCCCAGGCCAGCACTGCAATGAGCCATATCAATCGCATGGTGAGCCAATTGTCCGCCAGCATAGCCGCAAAATCGAAAAGCTCAAAGGCTCGGTTAAACCCCATTAAACCCCGGATTCATCTCAGGCCGTCTTATCGGACCGCGGCGGTCCCCCGCAGCGTCCGGGAATGCGAAAGACTCTGAAGAGTGTGTATCGCGGGTTGCCAATCCGCGGGCGTGACTGCCTTCTGGCGCGCGCCGACTGGCAGTCGGCGAAACAGCAGGTTGGCAACCGGTTGGCAACCTGCGTTACGGCTGCATGGGCAGCCGCGACCTCCAACTTTGGACGCGGATCGAGGCCATGAACGGGAAGGACACGTTCTGGAAGGCGCCGGCAGAGCAGTCCTCTACCGCCTTTCCCCTGATGAATGTGTGGCGGGGATTCGCCCGTCGTCCATCGCACGCCCGCTCCCAAAGCGCCAGAGGACTGGCGCAGTCCAAAACCTGACGGAGTTCCCAAAGACCCGCTAATCGCGAAGCGTCTTGGACTGCGGTAGCCCTCTACCGCTTTTTCCCGGAGGGTGCTGAGGCTCATGGCCAGGATTCGCCCACGCCCGCTGCCAAAGCGCCAGAGGACTGAGAGGACTGGCGCAGTCCAAAACCTGGCGGACTTCCCGGCGGCTCCGGTGAACGCGAAGCGTCCTGGACTGCGGGTCTCCGGGCAAACCCGTAATTGCGCAATCATCGCTTCGGGTTTGTCTTTTTGAAGTGCTTGCCTTATCTCAGCGTCAGATTCACGAACATTTCGGATGAACACCGCGCCAGACCGCCATTGTGCGCAAAACAATCCGGCCGAGCCGGAGCGAAGAACGTTCCTGAAGCAGATCGCCGCCGCCGCCGCCGGCATCGTGGCGCTGCTGGTTCCGCTGGGCGCGGGATTGGCTGCGTTCCTGGACCCTTTGCGGAAGCGGTCGGCCGGCGGCAAAGCGGTGCTCATCACCTCGCTTCAGGCTCTGCCCGAAGATGGGCGCCCGCGCCGTTTTCCTGTCATCGCGCAACGCGTGGATGCCTGGAATAAATCGCCGGCGGCGCCGATTGGGGCGGTTTACCTGCGTCGGACCGGTCCCACGACTGTTCACGCCTACAATGCGACCTGTCCGCACACGGGATGCCTGGTGAAGTTCGAGGGCAATGGCTTCGCCTGTCCCTGCCACAACAGCACTTTTAATCTGGACGGTTCCATTCGCAATCCGGACAGCCCCAGTCCCCGCTCTCTGGATGAACTCGAAGTGAAAATACGCGAAGGCACGCAGGTGTGGGTGACTTTTCAAAACTTCCGCGCCGGCACGGCCAGGAAAGTCCCCCTGGCATGAGAAGAGTTCTGGACTGGCTCGAACATCGCACGGGCTATCGAGACCTCTTTCGCTCCGCTCTCTATGAGAATGTGCCCGGCGGATCGCGCTGGCGTTACGTGTGGGGCAGCACTCTCGTCTTCACTCTGGTTGTCCAGTTCATCACCGGGCTTTTCCTTTGGATGGCCTACAGCCCCAGCTCACACACCGCCTGGGAGAGCGTTTACTACATTCAACATGAAATGACCGGCGGTTGGCTCCTGCGCGGCATTCATCATCACACCGCCTCGCTCATGACCGTCCTGCTGGTGTTGCACCTGATGCAAGTGGTGATCGACGGAGCTTACAAGGCGCCACGCGAAGTGAATTTCTGGTTTGGCCTGGTGCTGCTCCTGCTGGTGCTGGCGCTG
>CAZCUL010000759.1:0-7159 GCA_964501475.1 uncultured Verrucomicrobiota bacterium
TGACCGTCACCCCGTCCAGGCGCACGCGTTCGGGCCAGGGGAAGAAGGGGATTCGGGTCCAGAATAGTTTACCGGCGCTCAATCCGTCAGAGCCTTCATTAAATGCCCGCGCGCATGCCAAGCGCGGCGGAGTGGGGAAGGAAGCCGCCGATAGCTCAGGCTACGAGCTCGACGTGGGGATTGAAAGTCACCACCCTCTGCTTGGGTTGAGGCAGTGATTCGACGTCCTGTTTGCGGAAATGGAGCTTCTTGAAGTGCTTTTTGCTCACGTAACAGAAGGTGAGCGTGTCGCGCCGGGCGGATTCGTTGCGGTTGCCGGTGTGGAGGCCGTTCGAGTCGAAGACCGCGACGGTTCCGGCCGGTCCGACGACGTCAATAATCCGGTCCTTTGCATCTTCCGTTTCTACCACTTCGCGTTCAAATCGCGAGCCTTCTCCCAGTCCGCGGCTGTAATCGTAATAGCGGTTCTGAGACCGTCGCAGATAAGACATTCGCTGGCCGTTCTCGGGCACATCCGTCAGCAGGATCATCAAGTGTAATTGCCGGCCACGCGCGTCGTGGTGCCAGAGAAATGATCCGTAACGAACGTTGCTGACAGGATCGAGACGAAGGGCGCTGGCCCGCCCAAGCGCAAATCTCTTCTGATAATAACCGCCAATCATCTCCAGCAGGAAGTCATCCAGCGCGGCTTCCAGGAAAACGCTGTCCTCCTGCGTGAACTCCGTGTTGCCAAACGATTCGGTGTTGCCCGGGCTGGGACGATCGCGCACGACCCGGTCAAATGCTTCGCGCATTCGCTGGAGCATATCGCCTTTGAAGTAGGCCGGGATGATGACGATTCCTTCCTTCTTCAGAGTTTCAAGGCCTTGCCGGGCGTTGTCGCGCAAGGAACCATCGACAAAATGCCAGTCAAACTCCGCTGCCGGCCGGCGATGAAGGTACTCCCGAAAAACAAACAACGGAGTGTTCACGGCAGACTTGAAGGTGGTCAAACTCATGGCGGGGACGATTAACAGGGCGATACCTGCCTGTCAACTGACGGCTTGATCGGCGGGGGGATTGCCATGGATTTGGATTGGAATCCGCCCCCCTCTTGCCCGGTATCTTGCAACGGCCCGACCAGCACATTTCCACTGTTCAAAACTTCCGTAATTCAGAATAGTGCACGGCATTCCGCCTGATCGATATATGGGTCACAGCAGATGGATCTTGCGCCTGACGCGTTTTTTACGGGTTAAGCCGATTTGCAATCTGGTCTTCCGATTGCGTTTCCTCTATTTCCAAAAGCTGCGCCGCCGTCTGCACACCTACGACGACGAGAAGGGTGTCCTGGCGCAGGACTACAGTGTGGAACGGGTTAAACTCGGCAAGCCCAGCGACCGAATTCTCCGGTTGATCCAGCCGTTGGCCGCAATCGACAAGATGACACCCGACTCTCGAGTATTGGCAATTGGGTGCCGTTTTGAAAGCGACCTGCTCTACCTGGCCGGATACGGATTTCATCCCGGGAATATCCGCGGCCTGGACATGGTGTCGTATTCGCCCTGGATCGATTGCGGCAATATGCACAAGATGAGCTATCCCGACAGCAGTTGGGACGCAGTGCTTATCGGCTGGACCTTCTCCTACAGCACTGAACCTCACGAAGCGGCTCGCGAAATCATTCGGGTAACGCGTCATGGCGGGTTGATCGCCCTCAGCGTGACCTGTTACCCGATGGAAACTCTTAAGAAAATGGAGCAGGAAGGGAACATCATCGGCCCATCCACCACACGCATTCAGACTGTCCAGGGGCTGCTCGACTTTTTTGCTCCTCATGTGGACCATGTCTATTTCCACCACGACGTTTCCGACCGAACGAAGGCCGGACCCTGCATGACTATTTTTTCAATTGAGAAATAGCTTTTACAATTCCGTGGCTGCTGCTGGCGCATTCCGTTGCCGGCACGCCCAGACGCCGCGCCAGCATTCGGGCAGTTGGCCCATGCCGCCACGCGCGCGAGTATTCAGCGATGAACCAGAGCTGGTGCCGTGGAGACATCGCAATCCGCTCAAAAAAGAGACGCAAATCCGCAATCGCTGCCCGCCAACTCAAATGAAACGCCGGGCGCAACGCGTCGAGATCGATCAGGACGATTTCCGGGCGCGCGCTTCCGGGATCCCTCACGAGAAAGTTGCCCAGTGCGGAATCGGTGTGCCGGATTCCCGCCGCGTGCAAAGCTGCCATCGCTCGGCCCAGCGCCCGAATGATTGGCCGCAATCTTCGCGGCGCAAGTCGTTCCCCCCAGAGAGTCCGCAAGGTTTGGGAACCGGTAACCTCGACTGCAATGAAGAAGCTCTCGGTAAGCCAGCCGCAGCAGCGTCTATCCAGGGCAGCGATCGGTGTCGCTGAAGAAAGGCCCAGCCGCCGCAACCGCCGCGCCATGCGCACGGCGCTCCGGGCGCGGGAAGGCCGGAAGAGATCCTTCAGCGACCGCCAGAATCGCTGGCGATAATGCTTCACGATAAGCGACCCGTTGGGGAATTCCGGCAGACTCACGCGCACGACGTCGGTCATTCGTGATTCCGAAGGCACGGTCAACGGTTCCGCGGGCGGCGCCATGAGTTCAGCGGGAGAAGACAAGCGTCTCAGGAAGTCCGCCGTGGCGAAGTCTCGCCGGACCTTGACTCGCATGGAACTAACGGTTGTGCGAACCCACTCCATACTCAGGTTCTCCGTCGAGCGGGTGGCGGGGCCGGCGCAAAGCTCCATCTGGCCCTCAGAAATGTGCAATCAGTGTAGCTCTTTCAAGCCGGGCGATCCGCCTGCCGCGCACCGATCAGCTCGCGGTAAAGCGCGCTGACTTGATCGCGATGCACCTGCGACGTCAGCAACCGGTGGGCACGCTGAGCTGCGTAAGTCGCGGCTGAACTGCGCACCGAATCGTCGGTCAGCATTTGTCCAATCGCGCCCGCGAGCGCCTCTTCGTCCCCA
Source organism: uncultured Verrucomicrobiota bacterium (assembly GCA_964501475.1). GTDB lineage: Bacteria > Verrucomicrobiota > Verrucomicrobiia > Limisphaerales > CAZCUL01 > CAZCUL01. The sequence goes on from CAZCUL010000759.1 coordinate 2,975, forward strand.
ACCGGCACCACCAGCCCGTGCCGATCGTCCGGTATGGCATCTCGCGCACCCTCGACTGCCGTCGAGACGACCGGTTTGCCGGCCAGAAGCGATTCCGCCACTGCGAGCGAGAACCCTTCGCGGCGCGCGGTGTGAACGATCAAATCCATGGCGGCAAAGAAACCTGCCATGTCATCGATTCGGCCCAAAAAACTCACTTCAGCGTCCAGGTTCAACTGCGCGGCATCGGCGCGCATCGCCTTCTCGTAATCGGGGTCTGCTTCTCCAGCGAAAAAGATCCTAAACGGCGGCAGTGCTGTTGTGCGCTTGAGCCGCGCCATGGCCTCGAGCAACAGGCGCTGGTCCTTGCGTTCGCAAAGGCGGCCCACATTGCCAACGGCAAGAATCTCGGGTTCGAGCCCGAATGTCTTCCGCAACATCCGGCGGTCGCCGCGGAACTGAAAACGCTCCGGATCATGCCCGTCATAGAGAACGCGAGTCTTCCGATAGAGAACCGGATCGCCCGCAAACTTTTCACGGAGTTCCGTCGAGGAGGCGATCACGGCATCCGCTTCCGGGAGGCGGTATTGTTTGGCTTTGCGCAGGTCATGATGGCCGTCCCGCAAGTGAACGATTGCCGGGGTGCCCAGTTCCCGGCCGAACAAAAGCGCGTGCGGCCCCCACCAGAATTCGTTGCTGTGAATAATGTCGAACTTCCAGTCTTCAAGGGCCGGCAGCCATTTTCGCTGAATGGAAGACAAGACGCGGGGCCGTTCGAGAAGCTTTCGCCAGGCGAAGAAGGGGACAAACACACAGCGGGTCTGACGACGCTCCAGCTCTTCACTGAGCCAGCCCGACTCCGGACAGGCAACCACTGGTTCAAACCCGGCCGATGGCAACGCTTCCACCAGATTCAAGAGGGCGCGCTTCGAGCCTCCAAAGTTGGAAGAGCCTTGGAGGAAGAGAACGCGTTTCGGGCTGCTCATGAAACCCCAAGGGAATTTCCCTTTAACGGACCTTTTTCAAGTATCCGTTCGGGTTGAAGGTAAGGAGGAACTTCTCCCTTTCCTTGTCGATCATGAAGTCGTTGTTCTCCTTGAGGAACGCTTCGATCGCTTCCATCGGACCGGGGCCGTGATCGGCATGGACGGGGTGGCCGTTGAGGTTCGAGTCCTCCACGATCATGTAGCTGCCAAGGCTGACCAATTTGCTGAAGGCGCGCAATTCCGCGAGCACATGTGGCGCGCGATGGTCGGAATCGAGGATCACCAGGACCTTGTCTTCCGGTCCGATCTCGCCGCGGACGTCATTGAGGATTTCCTCCTCGACGGAAGAGCCGCAGATGTAACGAATGCGCGGATGTTTGGGACGTCCTTCGCGAGGGGCGATGTCGATGGTGATGATGCGGCCCTGATTCAGCAGGTCGCAGATGGACGCGAGAAAGGCCGCACTTCCGCCATAGGCTGTGCCGGTTTCGATGATCCAATCCGGACGAATCTCGCACAGCATTTCCTGGTAAACCCACAGGTCGAGCGGGCACTTGTTGGCGCGGACACCGAACCAGTAGGTTTGCTTCCAGGTTTTGCCAAACTGGTGCAAGTCGTAATAGAGACGGTGAAAGCGCTCAACGATCTCCTTTTCCGACTTGGGGTCGATGAAGGTGCGGTAATAGATCCGGTGCCGGAGCATGCGCAGGAACTTGTTCATGGTGCTGAGCTGAAGTCTAAGCGGGGAATTGGATTTGAAAACAGAAGGAGCCTTCAGGGATGCGCGCGGGTGACCTCTCGTTCAGCTCTGTCCTGCGCCAAAGTCTTTTCAAGATATTGTCGCGTGGCCTGCACGTCGCCGGGCCGGATGGTCTTGTAACGAGCAAACCGCTTGATGGTGTAACGGTTCGGGTTGACCAGGCTTTTTATGGGAAGGAGGAAATCATGATTATAAGGAAGCCCCAAACCCCGTAGCGCCTTGAGCTTCATTCCGCGGCGGTGATCCTTTGCCCCCAGCTTGCTCCAGTCCGGAGAACGCCGCTCTTTGACGGCCTGGGCGACGAGGGTTGCCACTTTGAGCGAAGCGGTGCCGTCCGGCGCATTGCACCACTTTTTGAGATGCATCTTGCGGCCTTTGGCGAACCTGGACTGGTCCGGGGCGGCAAGCTCCCGATCGATCGAAGGGACGATCTCCCCAGGTTTGTCGCAGAGCGGATTGAGGGCCGCGTGCTCTTCATGAAAATAGATGGGGTGCCGCTCGAGCACCAGTTCGATGGTTGGCTTGAAGGCAATCCACGCTTCCAGCGCGGTGGTGCAGGTTTCGCAGGAAATCTGCAGATCGCTATTCAGGATCAACGGGGTAATATTCGTTTCCTTATCCAGGGTGACGTCGCCTTGCGCCTCGGGGGGAAGCTTGTCGAGCCACTCCTGGTAAACCTGGAGTTTCTCATACGGATGCGGCCGCACAATCAGGTGAAACTTTCGGGAACAGGCGATGGCATCGAGAAATGTAAGCGCCTTGAGCCGGCTGCGGAGCGGGGTTTCGACCACATCCCGGTGATTCGCAAACAGAGGCACGGCCTCCTTGACAGCCACAAAGCGGCGCGCGATCTGATCGTCCGGCAGATTCACGAATTCCGCATAGGCAAAGTTCGTGCAAAAGAGAACCTTCGGCTTGCCGCTCGGGACCAGGCCTTGGTTTTCAAACATGCGAGACCAGGGGCGCGAGTAGAAATCAAACCTGGGAATGCCCACCACTTCGACCTTGGTATTCTTGTGCAGGCCAAGTTCGTCCATGGCCGATTTCATCTCCTCGTTCCAGGAAAAGAAAAAGTCGATGTGCGCGTCGCTATGATGGCTGCCCACGATGAACTTAAGGAGCGGCCTTTCATAGGTGATTCCTTCGTTTGTCAAAACGGCAGTCAGCACGCCTATGTCGGCCAGTCGTTTCGAATATCTGACCAGGTGGGGCGCGGTCAAATGATTGAAAATGATCATGTCGGGGCGATGAGCGGCCAGCACGCCCTGCCACGCCTCGAGCGGCTCCAGGTGGCAGGCGATCCCCATCGAATCCAAATGATGTGCGATCAGCGAACTGACCAGCAAATCCCGCTGCTTGTTGTCCACAAGCAAGACAACGTTCTTTTCAGGCATGGCCGGTTATCGTAGTAAGGTCCATAGACCCGTCCAAAGGCTCGAATAGGCAAACCGCCCGAGAGGTCGCCAGAGAGATCAACTCAACAAGGTGAATCCCGGTCATTCAGGCGCGCCGGAACACAGCCTGCACCGGCGGGCCTTCCAAACGGCGATCGAGATCGCCCGCGACCAGCGCCTTCCCGAGCAACTCCAGGGCTGTGCGGTAAACACGAAGCGTCTCGTCGATATCCTGGTCGCTGTGGCTGAAACAGATGTTGTGGCCGCCCGAGAATAGAATGCCCCGCTTCAAACATTCCTGCTGAAAATAGCTTTTAAGGAGCAGCGATTCGACGCCCTGCTCGTCCTGAAAAGAAATCACCGTGCGTGGGGCATGACCTGCACAGGCCGTCTGACGCTCCACCCCAAAGTTGCGGGCCAGGACGTTGTAGCCCTCTTTCAGTTTCTGTCCCTGCTCCCACAAATGGCTGATGACATCTTCGGACCCGATCTTTTGAATGGTTGCTTTTGCCGCAGCCAGCGACGCCGTCTCTCCTCCAAAGGTAAAAGAAAAGAAAATCTCGTCGCAGATCTCCATGATTTCGCGCCTGCCGACCAGCGCGGAAATCGGAAAACCGTTCGCCATAGCCTTGCCGAAACAAGCCAGATCGGGCGTTACACCAAAATACTCCTGGGCGCCGCCAACCGCCCAGCGGAAACCTGTGACAATCTCATCAAAAACAAGAAGAGCGCCGTGCTCATGCGCCAGATTCTTGACCGACTGAAGAAAGGTTGGCTGCGGTTCGATCACACCCATCGGTTCCATAATCACGGCTGCAACCTCGCCCGGATGATCCGCGAAAATTCGCTTCAAGCTTTCCAGGTCGTTGTATTGAAAAACCTCCGTCAGTTTGCCCACGGCTTCGGGCACCCCTCTACTTCGCGTAGTGGTCCCAATAAACCAGTCCTGCCATCCATGATAACCACAGCAGGCGATGCGATCCCGGCCCGTGTAGGCCCGGGCCAAACGCACCGCCCCACTCGTCGCATCCGAACCGTTCTTTCCAAAGCGAACCATCTCGGCGCA
>CAZCUL010000760.1:0-4531 GCA_964501475.1 uncultured Verrucomicrobiota bacterium
GTGCCCCGGGTGGGCGTGCAGTTCGAGATCGACGCCAATGGCATCCTGCATGTGCTGGCCCGTGACACCAGGACCGGCCGGGAAAAAGTCGTCGAAATTAAATCGGCGGTGGACGTGGACGACGCCGAAGTGCAGAAGATGGTCGGGGAATCCGTCGAACACGCGTTCGAAGACCTGGCGGTGCGGCGTTGGACCGAAGCCAGGCTCAGGGCGCAGCAGGTCGTTGCCGCCGCTCGCAAAGGCCTGGCGGCGCACGCGGCGGAATTCGAAAACGAGTACATCCGGAAGGTGGAAGGAGTGGTCGCGGAAGTGGAAGCTGCGATCGACACCGCGCCAGAGGAGGGCGAGGCCGGAAACTGTTCGCGGCTGCAATCGGCCGTGAGCGAATTGGACAAGCTGACAGAGCCGTTGGCGGATTTGATGATGGACAAAGCCATGGAAGCGATGTTGCGCAGCCGCGGGCTGATTCGATAAGGAGAGCTTGAGCTTGGCGGACGGGATGGCATCCTGGGACGCTCCGGTCGCGCGAGTGGCGGAATGGCAGACGCGCCAGACTTAGGATCTGGTCCCGAAAGGGGTGGAGGTTCGAGTCCTCTCTCGCGCACCATGGTTTTGGCAGAAACGAGTGTCTGAAAGTGCGGACGCGTTGGCAATTCGACAGGCGGGGGAGAGCAGCATCATTGGGGGAATTGCAGCGTCTGTGACGGCGAGCATGTGTGGAATGAAAGCGAGGGTAATATTGATCTTTTATTGACCGAGATTGGTGATGGACCGAAGCATGTCGGGAGCGGAACTGACTGCGAATCTTAAGGCGCTCAAGCCCGCGCTCAAAGTCATTTACACGACCGGTTACAGCAGGGAGGCAGCAGACCACAACCTGGAACTGGAGGAAGGCAGAAACTTTCTACCGAAGCCGCATACCCCCGAAACGCTGCTGAATATTGCGCATGCACAGCTTGGACCGGAAGACCCAACGCACGTGCTTTTCAGGACGATGGTTTGCCATTGGCAGGCTGGCGTTCGATGGTAAACCGACTGATCAACAAAGGGGATAAGACATTGTGAGTATCGTCGTCAGCGAAGACAATCACTCGACCCCCGGTAGGAGAAATCGCTATGTGATCAACCGTCGGAACGCGCAACTGACCTCCATCGGCAAAGTGAATGGTAAAGGGAACGAATGGCGTCGCGGTCATTAGCTTTCGAATGTCGGCTGTCATAACATGTCAGACGTTATCCCACGGCACGACACGGAGCAAGCCGCGCGTAAAGTGGCGAGACCATATGGCTTAACGCCTCGCTTACGACCGCATTCACTTCCCTAGAACAGGCACTGGTCGAGAAGCGGCGGGAGGCTTGGAATGAGGAGCGATCTCAAAATTTGAGCGATCCCGAATCCAGGGGTGTTATTTGAAGCGGAGTGTTTCTTCCACCGATCTCAGGAGGTCATCGGGATGGAAAGGCTTTCGCAAACTGTTGGAAGCACCCAAGCGCTCTGCTGCTCGAAGGAGAGTTTCCTGTGTGGCTGCCCCGGAAACGGCGAGAATGGGCAGCTTGGGAAAACTTCGCCGAATCTGCACGGTCATCTCGACGCCGTCCTTCTCAGGCATAAGCATATCGAGAATCACAAGATCGGCAGGGCTGCTGGACTGGATTCTGAACCCCTCCGGACCCGACGCCGCAGTGGTGACCTCGTATCCCGCTCCCTCCAGTGTGCTCGATATCATGGCGCGTAATTCGGGATCGTCGTCAATAACCAGAATACGACCCTTTTGCGAATGCTCAGGCACCAATTCATTTAGAAGCAGTGAATCGGCCGGTTATTCACATTTCCTCCAGGGCCCCTGTTTTTGAAACCTTAACAGGCGGGGCAGAGCAGCATCATGACGTGGCAGAAGGGAGCGATCAGGCGAGATACGTTACTGCACAACCTTCGGCACCGGTGACATTCTTCCTCCAGCCGGGACAAAATGAACAGGAGATGGAACTGATCCGGAGAGAACCGACGCCGAACAACCCCCGCTTGAAAGATTCCGGGGGGCGTTAACTCGGTTGATGAAGTGTGGCGTGTCTTGTGACGCGGCCCCCGCAGGCGTGGATCCGACTGACAATAGCATGGCAGACGCCTTGCTTCCGGCTTGGAGCGCCATTACGGCAGCACCTTCAAATACACCTCCCGAATCGTTTTGCGGTATTGAGCAACGGCCGACAGGAATTCATCGCTGCCCGGCCAGCCGCAACGAACCGCCACCCGATAAAGTGGGGCCGCATCCGCGGGCAGCACCGTTTCCCCTTCGTAACTCCAGCGGCGCAAAATTCCCTCCACCCGGCGAAGCTGCCGGTAGTTTTTGATCAATTTGTCCGCGTCGGTGCGCGCTAAAATCCGTTCGGAACCAGCCCGTTCGAGTGCCCGCAACGTGCTGGCCTCCCGCCAGCCATTGGCCAGGCAAAGCGTTTGCGCAATAAACTCAGCGTCCATCAGGCCGCCGGACCCGGTCTTGATTGCCAATGCATCCTGTCCGGCCGGCGTTCGTTCCTTTTCGATGCGCTGACGCATGTGAGCGGTTTTGGCTTTCCAATCCGGCGAATAAGCGGCCAGGCCGCGCTTAACCTTGATTTCGGATGTTCCTTTCTTTCGGGTCCGGCCCTTTGATTTGGCGACCGACCGTTCGGCGCTTGCGAATTCGCGTTCGACATTTTCCGGCCGGAAATCGGTCAACACCGCCACCAACTTTTGAAATTGCCCGCCCAATGCCATATCGCCCGCAATCGGGCGCGCGCGCGAGATGGCCTGGATTTCCCAAAGCTGGGCTCGCTGACGGTAGTAGTCCTCGTAAGCGTCCAGCGTGTTAACGAGCAATCCCTTTTCGCCATCAGGCCGCAGACGCGCATCCGTTTCGAAGGCCACGCCGAGCTCGGTCTGGCTCGAGAGCATGTCCATGATCTCGAGCGCCATCTGCTGGAGCCTGGGAAGGTTCGCGGTATTGTTCGCAATGAAAATGATGTCGAGGTCGGAGCCGTAGTTGATCTCCTGCCCGCCCAGTTTCCCGAGTCCGACGATGACCAGGGGCGATTTCTTGAGCTGGTGTTTCCGCAGGACGGCTTCGAGCGCGTATTGCAGGCAGGCATCGGCCAACGCCGAAAGCTCGAGGAGGTTTTGTTCGAAATCGGCCAAACCAAGAATGTCCCGCAGCCCGATGCGCATCAGTTCGGTCTGATGATATCTGCGGAGCCAAAGCCGCTGATCCTTATCCGCGCGCCCGTGGCGGAGGTCGCGCAGGGTTTCGTCAGCACTTTTGCGCCGGCGCAATTGGCCGCTCAAGACAAGCTCATCGACGAGGTCCGGGGTGCGAATCGCTGTTTCCGCGAGGAACTCGGACCGGTCAAATAAGAGCAAGAGCAAATCGAACAGCGATGGATTGCTCGTCCAGGTTTCAAAGAGTGTGGCGCGCGCGCCGTACTTCTCGACGAAGCTGTCCAACCGCGTGAGCACGCGATCCGGATCAGAAAGCACCTGAGCCTGATCTCCATCCCGGGTTTGGGCGGACTCGGCTCCTGAAGTCCCGCGCTGCCGCGCGGAGCTCTTGCCTTTGGCGGCGCGGCGGGAGCCCTGGGAAAGCGGCGGGGGGATGTCTTCCCCGCGTCCCTGTGAAACCTTCCGCTCCCCAGCTTTCGGACAGAGAGCAAGTAATCTGGAAATGAGGTGCCGGGCTAATTCGAGCGTTCTTGAGGAAATGTGAACATAACCCGGTCCGCTCGCGAATTGGGTCACCAGCCGGAAGGCCTTGTCCACATCGCGAAAGGAGTGCCCGGCCAGAATCCGCTTCCATTCGGCTGCGGCCTCCTGAAATTCCTGAGGCAGCCGGTCTGCCGGCCCGGGCCTGTCGGCCTGCAATAAACGATCATAGACACTGCGCACGTGGCGGCTGTGCCGCCGGCGTGCCGTCTCGAATCCGCCTTCATCCTTGAATCCCATCAGAGCGGCGAGGCGTCTTCGGGCCGAAGCGTCGGACGGGATGGTGTGCGTCTGCCGGTTGTCTTCCATCTGAAGTCGATGTTCCACGTCGCGCAAAAAGCAGTAGGCTTCGGCGAGTCCCGCGGCATCGCGCTCCGGCAGGAGCTGATATTGGACGAGCTTTTGCAGGACCGGGAGGGTTTGGGAGCCTTGCAAAAACGGGATTCGGCCGCCGTGAAGCAATTGCAGCGTTTGCACGACGAATTCGATTTCCCGAATTCCGCCGCGGCCGAGTTTGACGTTCCGGTCCAATTCACCCGCTTTGACGACCTCCGTTTCGATCCGGGCCTTGATGGCGGCGATCTCCTGCACGGCGCGTTCGCTGATCGAGCGCGGATAACGGAACGGATTGATCATTTCGAGAAACTCCGCCCCCAGCGCTGCCTCGCCAGCCACCGGCCGCGCCTTGATCAGCATCATGCGCTCCCAGGTTTGGCCCCATTGGGCGTAGTAGTTTTCGTAGCTCGCCAGCGAACGTACCAGCGGTCCGGCGTCGCCCTCGGGACGCAGGCGCAG
>CAZCUL010000761.1:0-4445 GCA_964501475.1 uncultured Verrucomicrobiota bacterium
AGTTTGGACATTTTCTGTCAGTGCCGAGCACCGCAAAGCGGTGCCAGAAGGTAGCCGGAGGTCGCAGCGTAGCGGAGACCTCCGGAAAGGGTTGGCAAAGAAGCAGCACCCCAGCGGGGTGCCAGAGTTTTCTCTCCGACATGAGGTTGCGTCGCCGCAGTGCCTCTTTCCTCCGCAGGCTTTGCCGGAAGCTCTCTGGCACCCCATTGGCCCGTCCTCCGTAATACTATGGAGGGCGGGCAGTCCAAGACCTGGCGGATTTTCCAATGGCTCCGATAAACGCGAAGCGTCTTGACGGTGGTGATTCCTCCAGAACGTGATCTTCCGGTTCATGGTCCCAATGCGCGTCCAAATTTGGAGGTCGAGGCTGCCCATGAACCTGATAGCTCTGAGTTCAGGGGCCGAATTGCCAAGGTGCGGGGCGCGGGGCGGCCGCCCTCCGGCAACTTTCAGTTTTCCAATCCAATACTGAACCCGGCCGGATGTGCCATGAGGGTAAAATGGTTGAGCAAAGCGGGGGAACTATGCGTCGCCAGAACCGGATTGATGCTTCCGGAAAACCCCGGGCGGGGACGGTCCACGCTAACTCCCGCAGCCACCAGCGGACTGGCCAGGGGATCGAGTGAATCGACTTGCGGACCCGGGACAAGAAGGGCCCTGCGCCCGTCGTTGGCGCCGAGTTGAAGCGAACTAATGATGCCCGTCAGAAGGATGCCGCAAAGGACAATCCCCCATGCGCAGACGAAGGCCGGCTTCAAATCCAATTCCAATCCAAGTCGCTGCCACCAGCTCATGGGTTCGGCGGGCGCGGCGATGTGCAGGCGACCGAGCACCCGGTCCGAGAAGTCGTTGAAGAAGCGGGGGGGCGGCTGTTCGTGCCGCTTCAGGGCCAGCAGGCGCTGCAACTTATCGAAACCTGTATGATCACTGCTCATAAATCGCTGCTACTTCAAATAATCCGACAAGTGAGCTTGCAATTGTTGCCGCGCATAGAATAGCCGGGATCGCACAGTGCCGACATTGCAGTCGATGATCTTCCCGATCTCCTCATGCGACAATCCCTGCACGTCGTGCAGGGTCACAACCAGTCTGTGAACTTCTGACAATTTCATCATGGCGGCGTTCAATTTCCTTTGCAGTTCCGTCAGGCTTGCGTCACGGCGCGGCGTGTTCTCCGAAACCAGTTCCACCAAATCCGGATCGTTCTCCGCGTTCAGGTCCAGATCGTTCAAACTCAAGTGCATTCGGTTCTTGCGCTGCTTGAGAAAGTTGATCGTCTTGTTGACGGCGATTCGATAAAGCCACGTGTAAAAGCTCGAATCTCCCTTGAAAGACTTCAGCGCCTGAAACCCTTTAATGAACGTGTCCTGGGCCAAATCGCCCGCGTCTTCATGATTCGCCGTCATGTGGTAAATGGTCGCATAAATGCGCTCCTGAAAACGCCGGATCAATTCATCGTAGGCCTCTAAATCTCCCCCCTGCGCCCGCCGCACCAGTTCCCGATCCTCGACGCTTTCGATCAACAGCGCCGGCTTCGATTCGAATTCGGCGTCCGCTTCGGGCACTGACTGTCGTTGAGGGTTGCTCATAACTGTGCGTGCTTCAGGCCGAGACAGCCAAAGCCGCAGTCTGTTGTGCAATATACGCCGCCAATCCCAACAGGCCAGACCGGCCTTTTGTGTCCGCCAGCAGCGACAACGCCTGGCGCGCGGCTTGCAAATATTGCTGCAGGGCTCGCTGCGAGTCGCCCAGCGTGCGGTGGGCGCGGAGCAGGTGCATGATGTCACAGACATTTCCCGCTTGCCACTGTTCAACAAGCTCCTGGATGCGAACCCGCTCCTCCTCCCGGACTCGTTCCAGCAGAAGCAGTATCGGCAAGGTTAATTTGCCCTTTGCCAGGTCCCGGCCCAGCGACTTCCCCGTAGCCGCTTCCGAGCCAAACAAATCCACGCAATCGTCGTAAACCTGATAGGCGGTCCCGATGGCCAGGCCATACTCCCGCAAAGCCTGTCGTTGAGCCGCCCCGGCGCCGCTCAAATAGGCTCCCAACTCACAGGACAATCCAAACAACGCCCCCGTCTTCATCTCCAACACCCTGAAATACTCCGCCTTCGAAAACTCAAAGTTCTTCTGCCATTGGGTTTGCAGAATCTCCCCCGAGCAGACGGTGTTTGTCGCCGCCGCCACCAGCCGGCAAATCTCTGGTGTGGGAAAACTGGCCGCCAGTTTCAAGGCATGGGCAAACAAACAATCCCCGGTCAGCACCGAAATCTCATTTCCCCAGCGTGCCGCCAGCGTCGGACGCCCCCGCCGCAACGCAGCCCCATCCATCACATCATCGTGGACCAGCGTGGCCAAATGCACCATCTCGACGATGACCGCGGCGCTGACGTGCGAATCGTTCAAGTCACCCGTGGCGTTTGCGCTCAAGGCCACCAGGGCCGGCCGCAATTGTTTTCCCTGGTTATCCAGTGCATAGCGCGCATAAGCGGCAATGTCCGGCTCAAATTCCGCAATTTGCTCCTGCAAACGATGTGAAACCGCGTCCAGGAAAGGTTCAACCGCCCCCACAATTTGCTTCCACGCAAAAGCCTGCTCTGGAAACTGTGAGGCTGGAACAGAAGGTGAGACCGCGTTCCTGTCGGTAGCCAGCATTCGAAAAACCTTATGGGCCGGCAAATCCTAAGTCAAACCGTTATCGTGATTTGAGGAGTCTTCCCGCATCCAACTCCGCCACCGGAGCACGGCTATCTTCGGAGCACTGACCGCAGGCGTGTTAGACAGCGAAAGAGGTTCAAATCCTTCGCCAGCTTCAGGCTTTCCAGCGTGCTGCGCCTGTCTTTACCGGGCCGAAAAAGCAGGACACACCGGAGAGTCCATGCTCGACGGCCGCCTTCGCAAGCTTACGATCCCATCATCATGCGGATCATCCTTTTCACAACCTTCGTCCTGACGATTCTCCCCATAGCCGACGTTTGCGGACAAAACGTCCAGACCCTGCCCGGAACCGAAGAGCTGACGTGGCAAGGAGACCTTTCCGCCAAAATGGTCGCGGGCATCGACGCGTTCCTCATGCGACAGATCGAACAGTCGGTCGAGGAGCGGCAGCGATTCTGGCAGCGCGATTTTTCCTCAGCCGCGGCCTATCAGAACTCCGTCCAACCGAACCGGGACCGTTTGCGCCGTTACCTTGGCGCCGTGGACCAACGCCTGCCCGTTTCAGCGCTTGAATTGATGAGCACGACGGCCGGCCCGGCGCTATTGGCCGAAACAGAGCGTTACAAAGTATTCGCAGTTCGTTGGCCGGTCTTCCCGGACGTTCACGGGGAAGGCTTGTTGCTGCAGCCTAAAGGCAACCCGGCCGCTTGCGTGGTGGCGTTGCCGGACTGCGATCAAACACCCGAAATGCTCGCAGGCCTGGCGCCGGGCATCGAACCGAAGTCCCAATTTGCGCGCCGCCTTGCCGAAAGCGGCTGCCTGGTTGTGGTGCCGGTCCTGGTCAGCCGCGACGACACCTGGTCCGGGAACGAACGTGTTGGCCGCTCTACCAATCAGCCGCATCGCGAATGGATTTACCGCCAGGCTTTTGAAATGGGCCGGCACATCATCGGCTATGAAGTGCAGAAGGTCCTGGCACTGGTCGATTGGTTCGCCGCTCAAAAGCCGGCCGCCCAAATCGGCGTGGCCGGCTACGGTGAAGGCGGATTGATCGCCTTTCACAGCGCGGCGCTCGATGCTCGCATTCAAGCTGCGCTGGTCAGCGGTTATCTGGGGCCACGGGAAAATGTCTGGTCAGAACCGATCTACCGAAATGTCTTTTCGCTCCTGCGTGAATTCGGTGACGCCGAAGTGGCCGGCCTGATTGCGCCCCGCCCGCTTCTGGTCGAGCACAGTGACTTGCCAAAAGTGGACGGCCCGCCCCCGCCGCGCGAGGGACGGCGCGGAGCAGCGCCCGGAAGGCTCGAAACCCCCGAGCAACATGCCGTCGAGTGGGAACTGACCCGCATGAAGCGCCTTTTTCCGAAAGACGCGGCTGTGCAACCGGCGGTCCGCCTGTTCAATGACAGCGAAGGACGCGCTTTGGCTCCTGGTTCGCCCATCGCCCTGAGCGAGTTTCTGGAGGCTCTCGGTGTCGGGCGGCAACATTTGGCCGCCCAGCAAAACCCGCCGAAGGTTTCCCCTTCGTTGCCCGACGCCGCCGCGCGGCAGAAACGGCAGGTCAAGGAGCTGGAAGACCACACGCAACGGCTCCTGCGGGAATCGGAGCGAGCGCGCAATGCCTTTGTTTGGGACCGGCTGAAAGGAAATACCCTGACCAATGTTCAGGAGGAGCTTCGAAGGCATCTTTGGGAGGAAGTGATCGGCCGCTTTGAGACCGCTTCCCTGCCGGCCAATCCGCGCACCCGCAAAATTTACGACGAGGCAAAGTGGACCGGTTATGACGT
>CAZCUL010000762.1:0-5388 GCA_964501475.1 uncultured Verrucomicrobiota bacterium
CAGCGGCCCGTCAATCAAATGGGTGAAAGGCCATTCCGGCTGGACTTTCGAGCCGGGGGCCAGGGTGACATTCACGAGCCGGCCAATGACGATGTTGGCATTCGTGGGCACGGAACTGCTCGGCGGCACAGCCAGCGGATCCTTCCTGAGCATCGCGGCCAAACTGAAAAGCTCCTTCTGCTTGAAATCATGGTAGGGCGCGTCGTGGCAGCGTGCGCATTGCATTTCCATGCCGAGAAACCCCTTTGCTAAAATCTGTGCTTTCGCTGCCATGGGGACATCGTTTTCCGTGGCGACGCCAAACCCGGCTGGTCCGCCATAGTAAACGCTGCCTTCCATCAGGACCAACTCAGTCACAAAACGGTCGAGAGGCTTGTTGTCCGTGAACGATTCATGGATCCACCAGCGGAATGGACCGGTGTTGTTGAGCTTCGGTTTCAGAATTCCCGGGTTCTCCGCCAGAACATCCTGCCAGTATCCCACCCAATGATCGGCCCAGCCGGGATGATCGAGGAGGCGGTCAATGGCCTTCGCGCGGCGGTCGGCGCTCCCATCCCGCATGAAAGCCTCAATCTGTTTCCGCGTGGGAATAGTGCCAATCGTGTCCAGGGTCGCACGGCGCAGAAAGGCCCAGTCATCCAAAAGCGGCGAAGCCTTCGCGCCGGCAGCTTCCAGCCGCGCCCCGATGAACTGGTCGATCTCGTTGTGCACAGGCAGCCGATCCGAGACTCGCGGAACGGCTATTGCGGGTTGACTCGCGATGTATTCGCGGGCGAGTTGGTGGCGTTTGGACCAATACGCATCTTCGGAAGCCGCGGCGGCGCGGCGTCGTTTGCTGTCTTCGGCTTCGCGAACTTGCCTGTGCCGGGCCGCGAATTGATCCCAGCCCTCTTCCGTGAGCGGCGGGCCCCTTTGCGAGTTCGGCGCGACCAGATGAAATGTTTCTCCATCGCCCGATGCCACCGCAACGCAGAGTTCGCCCAATTCCGGCCGCCGTCCCTTGGTGCCGATCAGCGCTTCCAAAACAAACGTCTTCGCTTCGCCGTCCGACTCGAATGTGCCAACGCTCTCAAAATGGCCCGGACGCAAATAACGAATATCGGGCGCGACCGCCACCGGCGCTTCCGGCACCTCCTCGTGGCCGTCGGCGTTCAGGTCGGGAAACTTGGTCGTCAGGAGAGTTTTCCCATCCACTTTCAGGCGGGCGCCCGCTCGCGCCCGAAGAAGGATTTGATGCTCGCCCTTTGGCAGCTTCACGTTCGCCGCTGCTCGAAAGACAAACGGCACAACCCGATCCACCTTGATTCCTTTGGCCGAATACTTCGCCGGCCAAACCGTGAATCCCAAAAATGGCTCAGTATAGGTCTCGCTTGCAGGCGGCTGGGTGAAATTCCAGGAAGTTACGTCGGGAGCTCCTTCCAGAATGTCCACGCGCACCTTGTCGGCGGGGAGCTCTGCCGCGGTGATTTCCGTTGAAAGGAGACGATAACGCTGGCGAATTCGCGCTGCCGGAAGGGCCGCCCGATACACCGCCACTTCGTCGATGAATCCATCGAAGGTGCTGCCGGCTTGGCCTCCCATTGACGATCCAATCCAAAGTTCATCGTCGTCCACCACTGGCGCGGCATCCGTCTGGCCGCCCATGTCCCAGGACCCCGGAACTTCCTCGCCATCGATGTAGCCTCGGATGCTCTCCGGTTGGCCAAAGGTGTGACTGACCGCGACGTGATGCCATCCCGAGCCTTCAGCAATTCCGGCTTTTGAAGTCCAGCGATGCCAGTCCTGTTCGGAGGCAGGGTCGCTCGACGGGCGGTTTCGAACATTGCGAAAGAGAAAACTGACCCGGCCCGCGTGTTCTGCCACTGAAAGCCGCAAGGCATAATTCTGATTATGCGGGGCCACACCGGGGTTTTCCGTGCGGCCTTTTCCCACCAGATACGCTTGCTGTCCGTTTGGCAGCCGGTTGGGGCAGACCCATGCCTCCAAAGTAATCGAATCACCCTTTTCGAAGTCCAGCGGGCTGCCGGCGCCCGGGTCCTGAATGCGAACATAAGTTCTCCGCCCGCCAAACAAGGCAGCGTCATTGCCAGGCTCAAAATCCGGAAAGCCCGGCGGACGCGGACCCTGGTGATTGAGAACGACCTTGCCGACAATGGTCCCATCGAGGTCCGAAGCGCCTCCCGCCTTTGCCGCAACAGCATTGCTGATGGCACTGCCTGACTTCTCAGAAAAGCGCCAATAGGCCACAGGATTGTCCGCTGTCACAAGCGCCGAATATCCTGTCGAATCCGCGAAAAGCTCTAACGGCGCCAGCATTCCGCCTGTGCCGAGCAACAGGACCGCGATGAAGAGGAGTTTCGATTTCATTTGTCCGCTCTGAAGACCATGCCAGATCATCATAGCCATTTGCGGCAACCGTTCAACGTCGAAAGCACACCGCCGGGAGTTCAAAATCGAGGGTCCCAGGGCGGCGCCCGCAGGCTCGCGTTGCCTTGGCCTGGTTTCCCGCATGCCATTCAGACTTGCGCCGCCTCTCCTCCGCTCGGAGCGGAGGAGAGGCGGGGAGAGGGAGGTGTCTTTACTCATGACCATCCAAAGCATCGCTGGTTTGCTCCTTACTGACGCTTCGGGTTTCGCGCTTTCCCTCCCCGCCGGTGTGTTGAGAATCGGAAAGCACCACTCAAATATGGCGCGGTGGCAAATTGCAGCGGAGGGTCGTGCCCAGCCGGATCATGCCTTGGCGAATGCGGTGTCCAACAGGTTTAGTTCCGCCGCGCCTTCCGTCAGGTGACGGATTTGATCTTCGGTGCCGTTGTTGGGCAAGTCAGTTTGGCTTCGCCCCAAACTTGTAGCTGCTGGACGGATTGCCCCATTGCTCCGCGAAATTAGAGCGGCCATGAACTGCCGATAGCCGGTTCATGGAAAAGCAGGATGCCTGTCCTGCTTTGAGGCGGCTTGTCGCCGGTTTCGCGCTTGACACTTCGTTGCATGGCGTCAGAGCATCGCGCGCGTAATCGGTCGTTTGGAACAGAGCAGCTCAAACTTTCGGGCATCAACCTCCGGTGACTCAACCGAGCATCTTTCGAATATTGGCCGCCTTGCTGAGCGGGCTTCTCTCCTCGGCCATTTCAGAAGCCCAGGAAAATGCGCCTTCGAAACCCGGCAACTATGGAGATGCGATCCAACGCCTGGCGCAAGTCGCCGAATCCGAATTAGACCGCAAGCTTGTGGCGGGGTTCTCCATCGTGCTGGTGGACGATCAGCGTGTCGTGTACGCCCGGGGTTTTGGAGTCGCAGACAAGCAGCGCAGAATTCCAGCGAAGGCCGGCACCGTCTATCGAGCCGGATCCATCTCGAAGCTGTTCACGGCTCTGGCCGCCATGCAATTGGCCGAACAACGAGAGCTCGACATCGATGCGCCGGTGACGAATTACGATCCGGCACTTCGTATTGTTGTGCCGTTTGCCGGCGCGAAGCCGATCACGCTCCGACAATTGATGTGCCATCGCTCCGGGATGATTCGCGAATCTCCTGTGGGCGGTTACTTCGACGATTCAGAGCCAAGCGCAGCCGACAGCGTCACCAGTCTCGCTCAATGCGTGCTCGTGAATCCGCCAGCCACCAAAACCCGCTATTCGAACATTGGAGTCACGATTGTCGGGCAGGTCGTCTCGAAAGTGGCCGGGATGTCGTTTGAGGATTATCAGGACAAACATCTGCTCGGCCCCCTCGCCATGCACAGTTCGAGCTTTGCGCTGAACAAGCGTCTGCGCGAGCGGCTGGCGATGGGTTATATGCGCGTGGCCAGGGAAGACGGCGGCTTTTATCATATCAAAGCGCCGCGGTTCGAACTGGGCACTATTCCCGCCGGAAACCTGTACACGACCGCTGAGGATCTGGGGCGCTTCGCCATCTTTCTGCTGGCCGAAGGACGAGCCAGCAATGAACAACTCATCTCGCCACAAACATTGGCTGCAATGTTCACGCCTCAGTTGACCGAGGGAGATACTGGCTTTGGTTTGGGTTTTCATGTTGGAAAATTTCGGGTTCACAAGAGAATCAGCCACACGGGCGCAGTCTATGGGTTCACCTCGTCTTTTGTCGTGCTGCCTCAGCCAAAGATCGCGGTCATCGTGCTGTCCAATGAAGACATTGCCACTGGCCCGGTTCAAAGACTTTCCGATGCAGCATTGGAACTGATGCTCGAGGCCAAGCTCGGGGAAGAACCCCCAGCCACCCCCGTCCCGCTGAGCCTCAAGGCCGCTGAGTTGGCTCCGTTCACAGGCGACTACGAATCGGAAAGCTATTGGGCACGGATGGAACTGAGCGATGGCAACCTGACGGCAAACATCTCGGGCCAGCCGATGACCCTCACGGCTGTGAAGCCGTTGGAGTTTGTGGCCGACGGGCGCTACGTCCATCGGGCGCCGATTGTCTTCACAAACGGCCCATCCGGACAAGCAACGGGCTTCACTGCTTTGGGACAAAAATTCGACCGTGTCGATCCCCGCGGTGTCGTCGAAATTCCTGCGGCCTGGAAAAAACTCCTCGGCAGCTACGGCCCGAAATTCATTCCGCTCATCGTGTCTGCCCGGCACGGCCGTCTTTACGCCATGACCGAGAACATGGTGGATTACCGTCTCACGCCCTTGAATCGAACGGCCTTTCAGATGCCGCCGGGACTTTATACCGATGAACATCTTGTTTTCCAGGTCGGCAACAATGGCCGGGTTCAGAGCGTGATTTTGGCGAACATGACTTTGAAACGAAATGGGCGATGAGCCGCATCTATGCAATCAGACAACCCCTTGCCCTGAACCTCGTTCTTACGCTTGATCGCCGGCAACGGAGCGCGGCTGGCCTCAGCCGCCAGTTGGGACAAGGGCGGGAAACGCACGCGACTGAGGCCAGCCCCGAGGGTTTGAGTTTGCCATGAGCACTCTCGTCAGCCCGGAAGACACCTGGACCTTGTGGGCAATTATTCTGGTGGGAGTCGCCTTCAGCATCTACCTGGAACAAACCTTTCGCTGGGCGGCGAAGATCAGCGGACCGGTGCTCGCGCTGCTCATGGCGATGCTGCTGTCAAATCTCAGAGTCGTGCCCACGGAGGCGCCGGCTTACGATGTTGTCAGCGCGTACCTCGTGCCAGCGGCGATTCCGTTGCTGCTCTTTCAGGCCAGCTTCTTTCATATCGTCCGGACGACGGGATGGATGTTTGTCGCCTTTCACATCGCCGCCGCCGGGACGATCATCGGTGCGATCCTCGCGGCGTTTCTGTTCAAGGGTTCTTTTGAAAACATTCCTGAGGTGGCCGGCATCATGACGGCCAGCTACAGCGGTGGCGGTGTCAACTTCTTTGCCGTGCGCGAGTCGTTCGAGGTGAGCGAG
>CAZCUL010000763.1:0-15974 GCA_964501475.1 uncultured Verrucomicrobiota bacterium
ATCTTCAGCTTTGTTGACGGTGACTTGACCGTTGTGAAACTGGAGGAGACCGGGCACTACCAGATCACAAAAGGAATCCTCGATGCTCCTGAGCGATATTGGCAGCATTTACTGCGGGATGAAGAACCGGGCTAACAAATCGCGCGACCGAATGTGCAGAAAGCATCTTGAATCGAAAGACGGGGAGGTCCAGGCAGGCGGTCCACCGACTGGCGGCCCCGCGACGCCCGTTGACAATTCGAGAGCCATCGCGGGGCCGCCATCGGTGACCTGATCGTTCGTCGAACTGAGCTGCACACTATGGACGCTATTGCAACGTTGGACTTGGTCGAGCTTACGTCGAGCGGCAAGCGTAGTTTCGTTCGAGTGGAAGTTGGTCGCCCTCGCCTGAACGACCAAGGTTCGTGGGCATGTCCGGTGCTGATTTCGACCATCGACGAGAAAGTCAGAGACATCCAGGGCGAGGATTCGATGCAGGCGCTCTGTTTGGCACTGAGCTTCGCTCACGACATGCTTCAGTCGGTCCTTAATCGTGGCAGCCGCCTTCTCTACCCACAAGAAGAGACAGACTTTGCATTGGACGCCTATTTCGGAGAAAACGGCCAGGCCGATCGCTTGAGCCAACCGCCGTGAGCCCATTCAGTTTTGTCCATCAGCCCCCAGGTTGTCGAGCGTCCCTGCCCGACAGTGGCTCCTGAAGCAATGAGTCCATCGACCACAAGAATCATCGGACGCTCCTTGAACGGAATCTGTTTCGGCCTTATCACCGTTTCGGTCTTACTCGGTGAGAGAATGAACCACAATCAGTTGCTTGGATGCCTGATTGTCTGGGCCTTTTTTGTGTCATGGGCAATCGCACTCTTCTGGTCTGCGTCTCGTCCATTCTTTGCGTTGAGGCATCAGTTTCCGGTATTGCGCGTTGCCTGTTTCGTATCTGTAATAGCACTGGTCTTTGCTGCGCTCCAAATCCCAATTTGGAGCGCAATGACGAGACGGTTTCCGCCGGATCATTTCTCAGCAACTCAGGCGGCAGTTACGACGGCTGGCGTCGTTTTTGGTCTCCTTGGTCCTGGTGCCCCTGGAATCTTCATCTTCGCACAGCGGATAAGGAACATGAAAAGGAAGCGGCGTCGCGGTCTGTGATCCTGGTTGTTGGGCAGGTGCGCAATGACCCGCGACCGTCTCACGAGGACCGGTTCGCCCAAGCAGGCTCAGACTTTTTCATTGCCGACGCGGGCGCGAATTGCCTCCACCAGTCCACCAATCGTGTGCTTCGCGGCCTGGACCGTGGCAGGGACCCCCAGCGACGCCAGCGCCTTGCTCGTTTCCGGCCCGATGGAAGCCGTCTTTAGCTGCGGAAACTGTTTCAACAGCCCGGGCAGGTCAAACCGCGCCTGAAAATTCTCGACGGTCGAGCTGCTCGTAAACGTAATCCAATCTGCCCCCTCCTCGGTCAGACGCGCCGCCGCTCCAGTTCGATCATCTGTTTCCGCGACCGTTTTGTACAAAGCCACGTCGTCCACAATCGCCCCCATCTCCTCCAACGCCTTGGGCAGCTCCGGATTGGCCACCTGCGCCCGCGCCAGAAGGATCCTAAGGTTCTCAATGCTTTGGTATTCCGAGAAGGCTTTGGCAATCTTCTTTGTCAGATACTCCTCCGGCATCAGGTCCACCTTCAGATGGAGCTCCTTCAGTTTCGCCGCCGTCGCCGGCCCGACTGCGGCCAGGCGCGTCCCTCCGATCTCGCGCAAGTCATCGAAGGTTTTAAAGAAGTAGTCAAAGAAAACGGCCACGCCATTAGGGCTCGTAAACACAATCCAGTCATAGGCACCGAGGCCGAGCAATGCATCCTGCAGCGAATCCACATCATCAGGCCGCTCCAACTTGATGGTGGGAATCTCGAAGGTCTCCGCACCCAGTTCCTGTAATTGGCGGGAAAGTTCACTGGCTTGCTCGCGCGTCCGGGTCACGACAACCCGCTGGCCAAAGAGGGGACGCTTTTCGAACCAGTTCAGTTTCGGCCGCAGCTTCACCACATCGCCCACGACAGTAACCGCTGGCGCCCCAAGTTTCTTTTGGGCGGCAACGTCAGCAATCGTGCCCAAAGTGCCTTCAATCGATTGCTGTCGGCCGGTCGTTCCCCAGCGAACCATGGCCACCGGCGTGTTTGCGTCCATGCCGTGCGCGACAAGCGATTCGGCCAGTTGTTCGATCCGCTCGGCGCCCATCAGAATCACTTTTGTTCCCGGCAAGCGCGCCAGACTTTCCCAGTCCAGATGGCTTTCGGCTTTATCAGGATCCTCGTGGCCCGTGATGACGGTGAAGCTCGAGCAATGTTCGCGATGCGTCAGGGGAATGCCGGCATAGTTCGGTCCTGCCACAGCCGAGGAAATCCCCGGAACCACTTCAAAGGGCACTCCGGCCATAGCCAGTTGCTCGGCCTCTTCGCCGCCCCGGCCAAACACGTACGGGTCGCCGCCTTTCAGCCGGACCACGCGTTTGCCTTCGCGGGCCCTGGCAATGAGCATTTCATTCAGTTGATCCTGGGGGATGGCGTGGGATCGAGCTCGTTTCCCGCCGTAAATCATTTCCGCCTCTTTCGGCGCCAACCGAAGAAGCTCGGGGTTCACCAACGCATCATAGACCACCACATCCGCGCCGCCGAGCAACTCAGCGCCGCGCAACGTCAGCAACCCTATATCACCCGGACCCGCCCCAACCAAATAAACCGCGCCTTTCATTCGGAGCATCCTAATGAGGAGAAGGGAAGTCCGCAACGCGAGGATGGGAGAGTGTCGCAAACAAATGAAAACAAGGAAAGCGCCGCGCTCCGGTTGCGTCGCAGTCATACCGCGGAAACGCCTCCCCTCAGGCCGCTGCGATCTTGCGCGCCAGTTCTTCCCCCAGCTTTTCCGGCTCGGTTGCCCTGCCCTGCCCTTCGGTTCGACGGGCGCCGCCGGACAGGTAGGAAACACAACGCATGTAAATCTGATCTCCCGTCACCTCGGCCAATGCCGCCACGGCAAGCTGGCATCCACCGCCCAGCCCGCGAAGAAAGGCCCGTTCGGCCCGAACGCAAAGCTCGGTCCCGGGGTCATTCAACCTTCCGCAGAATACCTTCGCTTGCTCGTCGTCCTGACGAATTTCAACTCCGATAGCCGCCTGGCCAACGCAGGGCAGCATTTCGGACAGAGGGAGGTAAGCCGCCATCAGCGGCGAAACGAGGTTGAGGGAAAGTCCCCGTTCCGGAAGCGACAAGCGGCCGGGAGATGTGAGATGGCCGTCCGCTCTCACCTCGTATCCCAGGCGCTGCAGACCGGCGGCAGCCAGCACCAGGGCACCGATCTCTTCCTGCTCGCAGAGTTTGCGAAGACGTGTTGGAACATTGCCGCGGATGGGGACCACGTTCAGGTCCGGCCGCCGTTCCAGTAACTGCGCTCTGCGGCGAGTGCTGCTGGTGGCGACGGTCGCTCCGGGAGGAAGTCCCTCCACATCCGGCCCCGAGCCGGAATTCGCCGGAATGGCCGCGCCACGACAAATCAAAACATCCCGGACATCCGCCCGTCGGGTCACCGCCCCGACACCCAGCCCTTCAGGCAGCTCGGTGGGGAGGTCTTTCAAGCTATGCACGGCCAGGCTCGCTTCGCCGCTCAGCAAAGCCTGTTCGAGTTCCTTTGTGAAAAGGCCCTTGGGCAGATTCGCTTCGGCCAGCGACGCAGTTTGCAGCTTGTCACCGGTGGTCTTGACGATCTTGATCTCGAAGCGCAAGTCCGGAAAAGCGGCGCGGCATTGTTCAAGAACGACGGTGGCCTGCACCAGCGCCAGGGTGCTGCCACGGGTCGCGACATAGATGGTGTTCTCAACCGCCATGGGGCATTCCATCACTCGCCTTGCCATCAGGACAGCGCGCCCGCTCAATCATGGCCAAATGCGGGACGCCTCGGCGACGAAATTGCCGGCGGGGCGCGCCCTCCTGCCAAAGCTCTGGCCTTTTCGGCGATGATTGCCTCACACCGCGCGATCTCTTCCTGGCGCTGCCTGAGGTAGTTGTCCGAGATCGCTTGCAGGTGATCGATGTTATACAGGTAAACGTTGTCCAAAAAGTTCACTTCCGGATCAATATCCCGCGGCACGGCAATGTCGATCAGCAACAGCGGCGCCTGGTTGCGCAGTTTCATGAGCGGTTCCATTCTGGCCCGATCCAGGACATAGTGCGGCGCGGCGGTGCTGCTGATGATGATGTCCACGGCCGCGCAACCTTCGGTCCACTCATCGAAGTGAATGGCCCTGCCGCCCAGTTCCCGAGCCAGCGTCACCGCCCGTTCATAAGAGCGGTTCGAAACAAGGATACTGCGCGCGCCGCGAGACAGCAGTGCCCGGGCGGTTTTCTCGCTCGTATCGCCGGCGCCGATCACCATGACCTGCCGTTCCTGAAGCGAGGAAAAGATCTTTTCAGCCAATTCGACGGCCACGGAGCCGACCGACACGCTCCCGCGCTGGATGTTGGTCTCGCTGCGGATTTGCTTGGCAACATTAAAGGCCCGCTGGAAAGCCTTGTTCAAGTGGGGCCCGGTGGAGCGATGTTGCATCGCCAGTTCGTAGGCTTTTTTGAGCTGGCCAAGAATCTCGGTTTCTCCCAACACCATCGAATCCAACCCGCAAGCCACCCGGAAGAGGTGCTCCAGACTTTGGGGTTCGCTGTATTCGTAAATCTCGTCCGTGAGCGGGTCCCGATAATCGTGGCAGCGCACCAGAAAATCCCGCAGGTTCGAGAAGGCCTGGCGCGGTTCGAGGCTCGTGACCACGTAAAGCTCCACGCGATTGCAGGTCGAAAGGATGACCGCCTCCTCGGCCAGGCCCCCATCCCGCAGCAGTTCCAGAGTGGCGGGCACCCGGCCTTCGCCGAAAGCGAACTGCTCGCGCAGTTTTACCGGCGCGGTGTGATGGCTCAGGCCAATGACAAGGATCGGCATAGTCAGGGGCTATGCAACGGCGACAACAAACTCGAGCCCCAAAAAGTCAACAACACGAACACAAATCCGGCGATAGCACCCCAGGCAAACCGCCGCCCCCGCTGAGAAAACATCCAGCGCATGACGACCAGGCCACAGTAGAGCGCCCAGACAAAGATCGACCAGACAATCTTCGGGTCCGCGGTGAACGATCTTCCGGCCCGTTGCATCCAGATCGCGCTCACGACCAACGCCAGGGTCAGGAGAAGAAATCCGGCCAGGAGCAGGCGGCCGGCGGTGGTTTCGAGCCTTTGGATGGGAGGCATGAGCGATTGCATGGCGCGCAGCTTGTGAAACTTTAAGTCCCGCTCCTGAAACAAGTACATCAGCCCCGCCACGGAACTTAGCCCGAAAGCGCCGTAAGACAGGGCGAACAAAGCCACGTGCAGGCTGAGCCATCCGCCGCTGAACTGGGGCCTGGACCCATGGTGAATGTCGAGACCCGGCATCAAAGCAAAGACGCCAATGGCAAAAAAGAGCGGTGAGGCAAACGCTCCCAGGAACCGCAGCCGATCCCACAAACCCACCGCCAGATAAGCCGCCAGCATGGTCCATTCAACGAAGAGAGTCGCTTCATACAGATTGTGAATGGGACAGCGCGAAAGACTGAACCCGCGCTGAAGCATGGCGGTGGTGTGAAACACAAATCCCAGCCCGAGGAGCGCGTAAGTAATCCGATTATGATGCCGGAATCCGCGGCTGTAGAGAAAAATGGCGTGGAGGGCGCTCAACCCGTAGAGGAAAACCGCCACAACAAAGTAATATCGATCAGGCCAGGACACGCGCCTAAGGTAGCCAACCTCCGAAGTGCGGCAAGGTCAAATGCCGGGCAGCGATTCTCATTTTAACCCGGAGCGGCGGCGCGGTTGGGCTCATGGGGGCACGGGAACGCTCAGGTCAACTTGCGCGCGCATCGCCGGTATTGGAGCGCGCCGACTGGCAGTGGGCGAAACAGCAGGGGCGGCAACCAGGTTCGGCAACCTGCGCTACGAAGCTTCGGCAAAGAAGGGAGACAGGCCAGACGCGCTGTTCCAGGTTGGGATGGCAAGAAAATTAGGGGCAAGAAGATTGAACCCATATTCTTGCCCCAAAATATTCTTGCCCTTCAGGTCACACGGCGAGAAGCGCTGGTTCGAATCCATTCCATCGGAGCGCGGACGTTCCCTCGCCCGGAGCGCGTCCGAATACCCCGCCCACGGCAGCTCTGACGCGCCGGCACCGCTGGCCTGCAACTCACTTTGGAGGAAGCGAGCCCGACCTCAACAACTCAATGCCATGCGCTTCGATCCGGTATGGGCTGCTTCGCGCTCTTTCCACAACCAGACTTCGCACTTCCGAATGCAATGCCTCGATGCCGGCGCGTCCCTTGATGCCCGCCACCAAAAGCGCGGTGGACAACGCATCGGCTTCCGTGGCCGACGGGAGGACCACCGCCGTCATCAGCGTGCGACGTTGCGGTTTTCCCGTGCGCGGATCGATCACGTGCCCGTAGGTCGTCTGGCCTTTCTGAAATGATCGCCCCCACACAGCCGAAACCGAGAGAGCCGTGTCGCGCAGGGGAACTGTCGCCAGGAGCGGCGGAGGCACAGTTGAGGATTCGGGCGGGTATTCAATCCCAACTTTCCAACTATCCGCATCCGGCGGCCGGCCAATCGCGCAGACGGTGCTGGTGCCGCCGTGAAGAATGGCGCTGGCGATCCCGGCCTCACGAAGCAGTCCGGCGGCCCGTTCCAGGGCATACCCTTTGCCAATGGCGCCGAAGTCCAGCATGACCCCCTCGCGCAGGAAACGCACCGTAAAGTCAGCCGGATCCAGTTCGACCAAATGCATGCCCACTTTGGTTCGCGCTTCGGCCAAAGCCTTTCTTTCCGGTACACGCCCCTCGCCCTTTGTAAATCCCCAACACCGCATCAAAGGCGCGATGGTAATGTCAAAGGCCCCTTCCGTTTCGCGGGAAAGCTTTTGGATGTCCTGCAGCAGCCGGAAGAAGAGGGCATCGACCCGAACAGGCTCGACGGCGGCGCGCGCGTTGACGTGAGCGGCCAGGCTGGTGGGACGATACAAGCTCAGCCGGGCATCCCATCGTTCGATCTCATCCAACGCTTCCTCGCCGGCGGCGCGCAGGGCCACCGGGTTGTCGCCGTGCAAAACAATTTCGAAGCGCGTCGCCATGGCCTGCCGCGCCACCGCTACCGGGTTCATCAGTGGAGATGATTTTGCCACGAGTTATGCGGGCTGCCAGTCCGTTCTGGAGGCCGCTCGTCCGCCGCGCGCAAATCCGCAAGCCGGCTAAAAACAAAACAGGTTTCGGCAGCCGCACGACCGCCGAAACCTGCTGGGAATCAAGCCGGGGAATCCGCTTACGACAGATCCGAGCCGTAGCTGAGCGGTTTCACCGCTTTGCCGTCGGCTGTCGTCACCTTTCGCGACTTCTCATCGAAGAAGCAGGCGATGCCCATGCGATCGGACATTTCGGCCAGGGAAATCACCGTCTGCGCGCGCACGGCCAGGTCGATGTGCCCGTTCGGCTGCTTGTTGGCGCGGATGCTGTCGAACCAGTTCTTCTCGTGCACACCCACATCTTCGTGCGGAGTGAGACGGTCGAGCTTGAGCGGATCGATCTCTTCGGCGAAGGGCCTCTCGGGCACCAGTTCCAGCTTGTTGCCCTGGTCGCCAATATAGAGCGACGCCTGATGACCGTAGATAACGAAACCCGGGCTGGTGGCGTTGACCGTGCTGGAAACGATGGTCAAAGTGAGTCCGCTTGGGAATTCGGCCAACAGCTCGATATGCTCCGGCACGTCGCGCTCTTCCGCGTTGGGCGTTTTCTGGTCGGTATTGACCTTCTTGGTGCCGATGCAAACGACACGTTTGGGGAATTCCGGATTGCCCGTGGCCAGCATGAGCGGCAAGAGACGATGCGGAACGAGGTCGCCCAACAAGCCCGCGCAGTAGGGGTAAAACTTGCGCCAGCGGAAAAAGTGGTCCGCGTTGAACGGGACCTTCTTCTTCACAGGTCCGAGCCACATGTCCCAATTGACGGTCTTGGCGTTGGCCTCGGGAATGATGGAGTAGTTCCATTCACCCTTGGGAGCGTTCCGGCAATAGTAGCCCTGGCCCCAGACCAGTTTGCCGATCTTGCCTTCCTGAATGAGCTTGGCGGCTTCATGCCAGGCGGCGGCCGAACAACCCTGGGAGCCGACCTGAAAGGTCTTGCCGGTGCGCTTGACCGCGTCGGAAATCTCGAACGCCTCGTCGAGATAGCGCGTCATCGGTTTTTCGCAATAAACGTGTTTGCCCGCCTCCATCGCATCCACGGAACAGCGGGTATGCCAGACATCGTGTGTGGCGATGAGGACCGCATCAATATCCTTCCTTTCGAGCATTTTGCGGTAGTCCACGAAAGCCGCGACATCGCTGCCGCCGATGGCTTCCCGGGCGATATCATTGCGCTTGGCCCACACGTCGCAGACGGCCGCCTGGGCGATGTTGTTTTCGGCCGCGTTTTTCTTCTGGTTTTTGACGTGGGCCAGACCCATGCCGGGACAATTGGAAGGAGGACCGCCAATCCCGATATAGCCCACAACGATGCGGTCGTTTGCGCCGGCGACGTTGGCCGAAGGCGCGGTGCTTTGCCCGTACACGGGCACCTTGAACGAGCTGGTGGCGGCTACAGCGGCAGCAGCGGTGGCAGTTCGCTTAATAAAATCCCGGCGACTCTCTCCGCCGGCCAATGGCTTTGTGGTTTGATGGTCCATAAAATCTTCTGGTTCTCAGTTTCGATTGGTGTCTTCAAGGCAGCCTAGCGGTTTGGCCCGGTCCGTCAATCTAGAATCCGGATGCCTCGAGAGGTCTGAAGATGCCTGAAACGCCGCCTTTTAGACCAATCCAGCCGTCCTTTGCCCAGCTCGACTATGCGCTTGGTTTTGAGGAAAGGGCCGCTGGTCCGTTCTGGCCGGCTAAGTGTCAACGAGCGTGCCGACAAGAATGTCGGCGATACGAGGCGCCGGCAGGGCGGGGTCTATTTCAATACCGCCCCGGGAACGAAGATAATCTGGTTCTCGCTGAGCTGAATGGCTTTCCCGTCAGCCATCTCGACCCGGCCGTCGCCATGAACACGGGTGCCGTCGGACATCACCATCACACGGCCTCGAGGGACCGGGAGCAGCGAGCCATCCTTCTGCACCTTCACCTGGCCGCCTTGAAGTGTGATGGTGTCCAGGACCGGAATGACCGAGCCGTCCAATGTGAGCATTTGACCATCGATCAGGCGCTGCGGCGTATTGTCCGGGTGAACCATCTTTCCTTCCGGGTGAACCTGTATGCCGTTGGCCAGGGTCATGGGCTCGACGATGGGCGCGCGTTCACCGTCTTTAACGATCCACATCTTGCCTTCGAATTTGATGATGTGGTCGTAAACCGGAGAGGTGGTTCCGTCGGGGTTGATCAATCGGCCATCGGACCGAAGCACCTGGCCTTCGCCGAGTTTTCGTTTTTTGCCGCCCTGGACGGTGAAAACGCCGTTGGTCATCACCTTGATTTCGCCCGGGAAAACCAGTTCTCTTTCCAAGGGTTTGGTTTCACCGTTGTATTTCGCGAGCACCTTGCCGTCCTGCAACGTGACACTCTCGGGCGTTTGCCCCGTCGCCAGGTTCAGAGCGGCCGTCAAAAGCCAGCCGCACGTTATCCAACCAATTGGAGGTTTCATTCGAATTCGTTTGTTTCGTGGTCCCAGTGTCATCAAGCAAGCGACCTGCGGTCGATCTTGCGGCCCGGCCCAGGCCGGTTCGGCAACTATCATACCATTCAGAGCCGTTGTCGAGCCAGCCCGCTGCGGACGAGGACAGTCGCGCTCCGGCGGGAGTTTCCAGCCATGAAACCCCGAGCAGCCAACGGGAACAGGCTCACTTTGACGGGGACAAAAAGTCAGGCCCCCAGATCGGCTGCGACGGGTCATGGGCGCACCGTGCAAAGTTTCGCTTTGAAACCGCTCTTTTGCGTTGCCGCGCCTGGCCGGATTCTGATTTTATCTCCGCCATGCGAGGAGGCGCGAGGCTTCTGAAATACTGGCTTCCGGTCGTGCTGTGGATGACTCTGATTTTTTCAGCGTCCACAGGCAGCTTTTCCACTCAACAGACTTCGCGCATCATTGGGCCGTTTTTGCGCTGGCTGATTCCGGACGTATCGGACGAGACCATTTACGGCGTGCAGTTTGTGGTGCGGAAAGGTGCGCACGTAGGCGAATACGCCGTGCTCGCTCTCTTGTTTTGGTGGGCGATTCGCCAACCTGCGCGGGGCCAGCGGCGTCCCTGGAGCTGGAGAGAAGCCGGCATCGCTTTCGCCTGCTCGGTGCTCTACGCCATAAGCGATGAGCTTCACCAAAGCTTCGTGCCGAGCCGGCAAGGCAGCCCCGTGGATGTCATGATTGACACTGCCGGCGCGGTGCTCGGTTTATGCGCGCTTTGGGGCGTCGGGCGATGGCGCCAATGGTGGTGAAAACCTATGAAACGCCCGCTTCTGCCGGTGGCGTTGTGTTATCTCGGCGGGATTCTGCTCGGCGATATTGTTGCCCTTCCGCTCTCCTGCTTGCTTTTCGCCACCTACGCGCTCGCCGCAGTCGGTCTTTGCTGGGATAGGGCCGGCCGGTGGGCCATGGCGCCTCTGCTGGTTGTGGGCGGGATGGCAAACATGGCCGTGGACCAAACGGCGCTTTCGCCCTTGGACCTGCGTCGCGTCTTTGGGGATCGGACCGAGTTCGTAACCTTGCGCGGCGTTTTGAGCGAGACGCCGGAATTGCGGCTCTATGAGATGGACGAAAAGGAGTCTTGGCGCACCCTGGCCGAGGTGGAGGTTCGAGCGGTCAGGATCGGGCAAAACGACTTCCGGAACGCGGTCGGGCGGGTGGCGGTAAGCACACCGGAACTTCTCCCAGCCAATTATTTTGGCGGACAGCGGATCGAAGTTCGCGGTCTGCTCAAACAGCCCAGGGGTGCCTTTGTGGAAGGACTGTTCAATTACCGCCAACATCTGGCGCGCCTCGGAATTCACTACCACATGCAGGTCGTCTCCTCGAATGACTGGGAGCTCGTCTCTCCGGCCGTTTCGACGCCCCCGTGGTCAGACCGATTTCGAGGTTGGGCTCGACACACCCTGGCGCGCGGCTTGGACAAAGAGGATTCATCGGTGCGCCTCTTGTGGGCCATGACACTTGGCTGGCGCACCGCCTTGACGGATGAGGTCGCCGAGCCTTTCATGCGCTCGGGGACGATGCATATCTTTGCCATCAGCGGGCTTCACGTGGCGCTCATCTCCGGAATTCTGGTGAGTGTGCTTCGGTTCGGGCGTGCGCCGCGGGCCTGGTGCGGGCTGATTGTCATTCCCCTGCTCTGGTGCTACGCGGGCGCGACCGGCTGGCAGTCCTCCGCCATTCGCGCCACGATCATGATGAGTCTGATCATCGCAAGCTGGGCATTGCGCCGCCCGGCCGACCTGTTGAACTCGCTGGCGGCGGCGGCTTTCATCATTCTGCTTTGGAAGCCGCAGCAGCTTTTTATGGCCGGATTCCAGCTCTCGTTTGCGGTGGTGCTTAGTCTGGCCTTGTTCGTTCCGGTGCTGGAACGGTCTCAACGGAGGTTGACCGATCCCGATCCGTTCCTCCCGCAATCATTGCAGCCCAAATGGCGTCGCTGGTTCGGCACGCCATTGCATTATTTGAGCGCCGGCATCATCACCTCGCTCGCTGCCTGGCTTGGGTCGGCCCCTCTGATCGCGCATTACTTCCATCTTTTTACCCCCATCAGTCTGCTGGCGAATGTGATCGTCGTTTCTTTGAGCGGTCTGGCCCTGAGCGGAGCCCTGGCGAGCCTGATGGTGGGAGGCTGGTGGCCGTGGCTGGCCGAAGTCTTCAACCACAGCGCATGGCTCTGGATGGAACTGATGGTGGGCGTCAGTCAATGGGCGGCGGAGGTTCCGGCAGGGTCCTGCTATGTGGGCGCGCCGGGCTTTTCAGGTTTCGTTTTGTATTATGCCGCATTGCTCGCCGTGCTCGCCGTGCTCGCCGGCTGGCTTGTCCGGCGAAAGACGCGCCTTTGGACAATGGGCGCTTTGTTTCTGCTGGGCGCAGTCTGGACTCTGCAATGGCAGCGCGATCGGGACCATTCCCGGTTGACGCTCTTGCCGCTCGGAGGCGGAGAAGCGATTTATCTCCAAAGTCCCGGCAGCGAAGAATGGCTGATCGATTGCGGGAACCAAAAGGCGGTCGAGTTTGTGACCCGACCGTTCCTGCGTTCGCGCGGTGTCGATCGGCTTTCCAACTGGCTTCTCACTCATGGCGACCTCCGCCACATTGGCGGGGCCGGCACAGTCGAAGAGGCGTTCAATCCAAATCGAGTTTTTTTGAGTGAGGCTCGTTTTCGCTCTGCCGCCTACCGTCAACTGGCAGACCGCCTTGAAAACAAGATCGAGAAGGCCCGCCTGGGAGCCCGGTGCGGCCCATGGACGGTGCTGCACCCCGGGCCGGAGGACCGTTTCCCGCAGGCGGACGATATGGCCCTGGTGTTGCGCGGGGAATTTCGAGGCACCTCCGTGCTCTTGCTTTCCGACCTGGGGGTCCGCGGCCAAAATGCCCTGGTGACACGCTGCCCGGAATTGCGCGCGGAGATCGTCTGCAGCGGCTTGCCCGTCCAAACCGAACCTGTGGCCAACGGGCTCCTCGAGGCGGTTCAACCGAGGCTGCTGATTATCTCCGACGGCGCTTACCCCGCCGTGGAGCGGGCTGGCCGAAAGCTTCGAGCTCGTCTGGCGGCGCGCTCATTGCCCGTCATCTACACCAGTGAAAGCGGCCCGGTTGTTCTCCGCTTCTTTGATTCCGGTTGGGAAATGCAACTGGCGGACGGCCGCCGCTGGACGCGCGAGACCATTCACACCCTTATCGAGCCGCAGGAAGAGACCGACTGATTCGCACCGCGACATGGCGCGCTTGTGGAATGACGAATTTCTTCACCTCGACCGTAACGGCTGCAGGAGAAAAGTCTTCCAGGATCCTTTCCGCGATGTCGCCCGCGACACTCTCGATCAGGTTCCATTGGCGATCGTCGCCGAAGTGCAGCAGTTGCCGGCAAATCGCGGCATAGTCGGCGGTATCAACAAGGTTGTCGCTCTTTTGTGCCTTCGAGAGGTCGGACGCCAATTCCACCGAAATCAAAAGCCGTTGCGGCCCGGCTCGTTCCTCCTCCGTGACGCCCACGCGATAAAAGACCTCGAGCTCGGCTATGACGATCGTGTCCATCGATGCCTTTGGGCGCTCACTGCGCTCCCGTCTTTATTGATTGTTGGCGCATCTGAACAGTTTCAATCAGCCGCCGGGTGGGCGTGTTCAGGTGCATCCGGAGAGCATCCTCGACCGTGACCCAGCGAAATTCGACGGCTTCCTCATTCAAGCGGACTTCCGTCGCTTCCTGGCACTGGCAGAGATAGTTGAGCAACACAAAATGTTCGTCGCGGTAAAACTCGCGCGAGTGAATGCAATCCTGCACGAGGATGAACTCGATGCGCGATACATCAAGGCCGGTTTCTTCCTTCAATTCACGCCGCAAGGCCTCTTCGGACGCTTCACCAAACTTGATCTTTCCCCCGGGAATGCCCCAAAGGCCGGACCACTTTTGTGTGCGAATCATCAGGACTTCGCCGGCGCCGTTGAAAATCAGCGCTCCCACAGTCACCACTGGCAGGCGGTCCGAGTCCGGCGGCCCCTCTGGAGACCGGCGCCGGAGATCGAGGTTTTGATTTTCCAGAACGCCGCGCAACTCGCCCAAATGCTCGACAATCAAGTCCGGCTCGCTTTGCCGGAGTTGCACGAGGCCCTGGTAACCGGTCAGGACAGCGCAGGAAAAAACGCCTCCATGCCGCGCCGTCTCCACGTCGTGCTGCATGTCCCCCACATAAAGAGTCTCTGCCGGATGCAAATTGTTCTCCTCCAGAATTGCATGAATTCTGGCTTTCTTGTCCCAGACCCCGAGATAGGCGCGGTCGATGAACTTGTCAAAACCGGTCTGCTCCGCTTGCACGGCAAAGTGCTCCGAATGCACCGTGCTCAAAACCACGGTCCGCAATTGCTTCTTCCGACAGAAGGTCAGAAACTCCCGCGCGTGGGGCAGTTCGACCACGGAATGCTGCGCCTTCCGGAAATGTCCGTGAAACCATTCTTCCAGTTGCGCCATTGGCACATGGGGGAGGTAGCGGTCATAAAACCCCTTGAAAGGCAAAGCGAACTCCATGCGGAATTGTTCCAACGTCATTTCCGCCAAACCAGCCTGGGCGAAGACAAAATTGGTCGCCTGCCACACCGCTGGCAGATCATCCACCAGCGTGCCCGACCAGTCGAAGATAACGTTGCGAATCACCACTCCGATTCTACAGAACCATCCGGTAATGGCAATTGCTCGCCAGAAGACGCGGAAGACAAGCTACGAGATCGGCTCTGAGATCATTCGAAGGGCCGGCCTGGATACCGGGGCGGAGGTTGAGCCTGCAGCGCTACACAAGGGCCCGCTACTCCACGATTCTCGGTGTGATGAAAAACCACCGGCTCCTTGCCGGGCCGGTCTTTTTGTCCGCCCGGTTGGATGGGGTCACGATAGCGCCGCCCATAACGAGTGTTTCGCCGTTTTTCATCGTCGCCGTCCCGGAGAAGCCGCATTCCAAAATCTGGGGTTTAGGTGATCGCTGCTTGTCCGCCTCCGCTACCGGCGCGATTAAAGTCTGATCCGCGGCGGCAGGCAGATATCCGAGAAACTCACGAACTTTCGCGTGAACCTCCAGGCCGACAGTGCCGTTGCCTGGCAGGACCACCGGTGCAACGAGTATCTCCGGGCCAAACTCCATGGGCTTCGCAACATTTTGGCCCTCGATGAGCGCAATCGCTATCTGACGGGTTTCGCTCACTTTAAGACTCGCCTCGCGGCGGTCGAGCGTCATCACTTGCGGAGCCGACAATAAATCGATTCCCGCCGTTTGTTCCAAGCCTGCAATGACCGCCTTGATCCTCGCAGTCTGAATTAACCTGGCGAACATCTCCTCCGAAGAATCGCTCCCAGCCAGATCATTGGTCTCGAACGATCCGTCGCCGCGACCAGTAATCAGAATGGCTTGGACCGCTCCAGCCACCAGCGTTTCTTCAGCGGGACCTTTCGGTTCCTGGCGTTCGGCATCGATCACCCCAAGCCGCCGCGCGACATCGGCGAGGGGTTCGCCTGCCCGAGCATGCTTCACCTCCGCGATCTTGACTTCGATCAGGACCCGCTTGGGTGCGGGGTCGGCGGGCGCGACTGGTCTTTCTCCGTCCGCCTGGCCAGCCGCCGCCATCGCGGCCAGTGCCACCCACGCAAACAAACACAGACTCCCCATTCGCTGCATACGGCCATACTGAACCATGGCGCGCCAAAAACAATTTGAATCCCACAGGCCGCCCGAAGCATCTTCAGCGGCGACATGAATCCTTTTGCGTCGTTTGTCGGGGAATGGGCGCGGCTGTTTGAGCGCGGAAAGGGGCTCGAGCTGGGAAAGCTCCCGGCGCCGGCCAGACGCCCGCCTTTGCCGGACGCGCCCAAAGCGCTGATTTTTTCGCCTCATCCCGATGATGAAGTCATCATTGGCGGTTTGCCCCTGCGGTTGCTGCGCGAGCTTCGGTGGAACGTCATCAACGTGGTGGTCACGCAAGGGAGCAACCGGGCAAGGCAACAGGAACGGCTGAAGGAACTTCAGGCTTGCTGCGATTTCATTGGATTCGGTTTGCGGCAAACCCGCGAAAACGGGTTGGAGGGAATCAACCTGAAGGCCCGCGATCAGAATCCGGAAGAGTGGCGGCAATCCAGGAACCGCATCGCCGGCATTTTGCGGGAAGAACAGCCACGCGCGATTTTTTTCCCGCACGACCGCGATTGGAACAGCAGTCACATTGGCACC
>CAZCUL010000764.1:0-3152 GCA_964501475.1 uncultured Verrucomicrobiota bacterium
GCCTGGTCGCCTGCATCATGGTCGGCAAACGAAGAGGCTATCGCGTCGAACCGCTTCCTCCCCACAGTGTGCCTTTCACCCTGGCAGGCGCCGCCATCCTCTGGGTGGGCTGGTTCGGTTTTAACGCCGGCAGTCAGCTTGCCGCCGACGGTGTGGCTGGCATGGCCATGATGGTTACGCAGATCGCAACCGGCACTGCCGCCGCCACGTGGATGCTGGTGGAATGGATACGCACTGGAAAACCGACCGCGGTCGGCATCGCCACCGGCGCGGTTGCTGGATTGGTGGCCATCACTCCCGCCTCCGGCACGGCGGGGCCCATGGGCGCGCTCATCATTGGCGCGGCCTCGGCGGTCTGCTGCTATTTTGCCGCGGCCAAACTCAAATTCGCCTTCGGCTATGACGACAGCCTGGACGTGTTCGGCGTTCATGGCGTGGGCGGAATCGTGGGCGCGTTGCTCACCGGCGTGTGTGCGGCGGCGGCTCTGGGCGGCTCGAAAGGAGATTTGAACATCGGCTCCCAGGTATTCATCCAGTTCAAAAGCGTGCTGGTGACGATCGTCTGGAGCGCGCTGGTCGCGTTCATCGCTTTGACCATCGCCAAGATTCTGGTTGGCCTCCGCGTCTCCGAGGAGACCGAGACCTCCGGCCTGGATCTGGCGGACCATGGCGAAGAGGGCTACCACTCGGCCCGCTAAAGCAATCCTCCGGTCTGTGGCGGCTCATCGGCGCGATTGGCGCGCCGATGGGCAGCCAGGCGAGTTCCCCTTACAACCAACAACCACGGCAACCAATGACAACAGCAAAGAAGACCGCACCCAGGCGCCCCACTCCCAAAAGCGTCCTCGATATGTCGCGCAAGGAAGGCGCGAAAATGGTGGACATCAAATTCGTCGATACTTTCGGGACCTGGCAGCATTTCAGCGTGCCCAGCGACGAATTGAACGAAGATGTCTTCGAAGAGGGCTTTGGCTTCGACGGTTCGTCGATTCGCGGCTGGAAATCGATTGAAGCTTCCGACATGCTGGCCATGCCCGATCCGGAGACGGCATTCATCGATCCGTTTTGCGCGGAGCCGACTCTCAGTTTGACCTGCACCATTGCCGAAACCGGCACGCGCGAGCCTTATACGCGCGATCCGCGCGGCATTGCCCAGCGCGCGGAGAAGTACCTGCAATCCACCGGCGTGGCGGATACGGCCTACTTCGGGCCGGAGGCGGAGTTTTTCATCTTCGACAACGTGCAGTTCGATTCCAAAGCCAACGGCACATTTTACAGCGTGGACAGCGTCGAGGGCA
Source organism: uncultured Verrucomicrobiota bacterium (assembly GCA_964501475.1). Classification (GTDB taxonomy): domain Bacteria; phylum Verrucomicrobiota; class Verrucomicrobiia; order Limisphaerales; family CAZCUL01; genus CAZCUL01. The sequence continues at coordinate 1,299 of CAZCUL010000764.1, forward strand.
TTTGGAACACAGGCCGCGAGGAACTCCCCAACCTCGGCTACAAGGTCCGGCACAAGGAAGGTTATTTTCCGGTGGCGCCGCTGGACACCCTCCAGGATATCCGCACCGAAATGGTGCTGCTGATGGAGAAGCTCGGCGTGAAAATCGAGCGCCAGCATCATGAAGTGGCCACTGCCGGCCAGGCTGAAATCGATTACCGCTTCGACACTCTGGTGCGCTGCGCCGACTCGATGATGGTTTACAAGTACGTCGTCCGCAACATCGCCCGGCGGCATGGCCGGACGGCGACATTCATGCCCAAACCGCTCTTTGGCGACAACGGCTCGGGCATGCACACGCATCAGTCGCTCTGGAAGAAGGGGAAGGCGCTTTTTGCGGGCAATGACTACGGGGGGCTCAGTCCGCTGGCGTTGAATTATATTGGCGGCTTGCTCAAACACGCCCCGGCCCTCTGCGCTCTTTGCAGCCCCACGACCAACAGCTACAAACGATTGGTCCCCGGTTTCGAGGCGCCGGTTAACCTGGCTTACAGCAGCCGGAACCGAAGCGCGGCTGTTCGGATTCCAACCTACAGCGACAGCCCCAAGGCCAAGCGGGTCGAATATCGCCCGCCCGATCCCTCCGCGAATCCTTATCTGGCCTTTGCGGCCATGCTGATGGCGGGCCTGGATGGCATTTTGAACAAGATCGATCCGGGCGAACCGATGGACAAAAACCTCTACGAGCTTCCGCCGGAAGAGATGGCCAAAGTTCCGCAAGTGCCGGGAAGTTTATCAGATGCCATCAGCGCGCTCGAGAAAGACCACGCCTTCCTGCTCAAGGGCGATGTCTTTACCCCGGACTTCCTGGAAATGTGGGTGGCCAATAAACGTCGCGAACACGACGCGCTCCGGTTGCGGCCGCATCCTTACGAGTTTTTCCTCTACTACGACGTTTAGTCTCGCGAGCGCTGGCCGACCCACAACGACGTTGATCCTTACCGACACGAAGGGCTTCCGGATCCGATCCCTACACCAAGGAAAGGTTCTGCAAGTCGATGGGGGTATTGTCTTCATTGCTGGGCGCGAAAGATCCGATTACGGGACGTGCTCTTCCTTGGAATCGACGGCAGCCTAGGAATGACGAGTTGATTGATGGCCACGCCAGCCTGGTACTGCCTGACCCGCCAGGATCAGTCGAATTCGAATACGGCGAATGGAAATGGTTCGCGCTGGGAAAAAAGGGTTCCGTGCGCGTCCCTCCAACTCTTTTCTGGGCCACCCCCGGCGCGCTGGGACGGCGCGATCTTCCATTTCCTCCCGACCGCGAGATTTTGCGGAGAAGAGACTGCCAGGGAGTGTTCGAGTTTCACGTGTCGGCGGCAGCGGCTGACCGATTGAGGAACAGGCTCAAGGCGCGGCACCAGACCGGCCTGGCATCGGCGGTTTTCAATCCCGAGGTGGATATGGTTTTCGTTCCGGAGGAAACGCCGTATCGCCTTACCCATAACTGCAATCACGTGCTCGCGGCCTGGCTAAGGGAACTCGGATTCGAAATTCGCGGCGGTGAAATGTTCGCGCGGTTCAGGATCGAATCGCCAGCGCCTCCGAAACGGACCGCGGCTGCCCCAAGCCGCAGCGCTCAATAATGCGAAAAACGCTGAGGAGTCCTGCGTCAGCCATGCTTCGCGGCCATCTGCGGCTGGGGCAGCCGCGCTCCCCTTCGACGTACTCGACCACGCCACGAACGAAATCGCCCTGCTGAATCTCCCCACCGCATAATCCCGGCTTCAGCCGGTGGAGCGCGGGAAGGCCGACCGGTTGGGAGAGTTCCTTCGCCCCTCCGAGATGCGAACGCCCCGCCGCCTGAAGGCGG
>CAZCUL010000765.1:0-3807 GCA_964501475.1 uncultured Verrucomicrobiota bacterium
GCGGCGAGCAGAATGCCCATCCAGGCGAGGAAGCTGCAAAGCAGGCGTGTTTTCATGAGGAGGATGCCGACATTAACGGTCCTGCTGGTCAAGGCGATTCGGACCCGGGCGGGCCGCTGGGAATGCGCTCCCGGCAAGCAAAGGACTTGCGAGGTTCTTTCGCGGCTCTATCCTCCGCGCATGCGCGTCGTCAAAGTGCCGCTGGGCGAGCGGAGTTACCAGATTGCAGTCGGCAAAGGACTGTTGCGGCGGCTGGGTCAGCGGTGCCAGGAAGCTGGCCTGGGGAAACGGTGCGCTGTTATTTCGGACCAAAATGTCGCTCCGCGCTACGGTCAAACCGCTTTGGAGTCGCTGCAGGCAGGCGGCTTCGAGCCGGTCCTGATCGCGGTCCCGGCGGGCGAGCCCTCCAAGAGCCTCAGAACCGTCCAGCATTGTTACGATCGTCTGGCCGAACATCGCCTGGAGCGAAACTCCTTTGCTGTCGCGCTCGGCGGCGGAGTGGTGGGCGATCTGGCGGGTTTTGTGGCCGCGACCTATCTGCGGGGGATCGCCTTGGTGCAGGTTCCCACCACGCTGCTGGCGCAGGTGGACAGTTCCGTGGGCGGCAAGGCAGGCGTCAACCTCAAGGCGGGGAAAAACCTAGTCGGTGCGTTTCATCAACCGCGACTGGTGATGTGCGACCTGGATACTCTGGCCACCCTGCCCGAACGCGAATTCCGGGCCGGCCTGGCCGAGGTCATCAAATACGGCATCATTTATGACCCCGCGCTTTTTCAGCAATTGGAACGCGGCATGGAAAAGCTCCTCAGGCGCGATCCCAAAATGCTCGCTGCCGTGGTGGCGCGTTGTTGCGAGATCAAGGCCGAGGTGGTCAGCCAGGACGAAACCGAAAGCGGCCTGCGCGCGATTCTCAATTTCGGCCACACCATCGGTCACGCCATCGAAGCCACTTCCGGTTACGGCAAATATCTCCATGGCGAAGCTATTGCCATCGGACAAGTCTCCGCGGCGCGGCTTTCGCAGGAGCGTGCCGGTTTGGCCGGGAAGGAGGTCGAGCGAATCATTCGCATCTTCGAGCGGGCCGGGCTGCCGACCGCCGTTCATCTGCCCGCCGCGCGCCTCGCGCAGCTCTTTGCCGCCATGCGCCTGGATAAAAAGGTCAGCGGCGGTGAAATCAAATTTGTTCTGGCCGAACGGATCGGCAAAGTGCGCTGGGGCGAACGCATCCCGGAAGGTCTGATCCGCAAAGCGATCGAGGCTCGCCCTTCGAGATAAGCCATGTCTGCCGTGAGCGAAAGCATTGTCCGCGAATACTTCGAGATGCACGGGTTCCTCGTGCGGCAACTGCGCAAATATGTGGCGCCGATGCGCCACGAGCATGAGGAGATCGACTTTCTGGTTTGCAATCCCCAGGTCTCGGCAAATGACGCTTCCCTCCCGGTGGTGCTGGCTTCCGGGGACCTGGCGCGCGTGCACCGGGCGGTGGTGGTGGTGAAAGGCTGGCATACCGAAACGTTCAGCCAGGCGGTGCTGGCGCATGCGCCCAAAATCTTTCGATTTGTCCAGCCGAGGGCTTTGCAACAAGCCATGCGCGCATTTGGCGATGGCGCGCCGGCCATGAGCATTCTGGTGGTGCCCGGACTGCCTCAGAAGAAGGAAGCGCGCCATGAAAGCATACAAATGCTCCGCAACAAAGGAATCGACGCGGTCATCCCGTTCCGCACCATCCTGGCCGAGATCATTGCCCGCATCGAAGTGAACCGGAATTATCAGAAGTCCGACCTGCTCCAGATCATTCGCGTTTTGAAGAACTACGATTTGATCAAGGACCCGCAGTTGGAATTGTTCAAGCCGGGTCGCAGGCGCAAAAGAACAGAAGGGCGCTCCTGATCGTCTCGAAAGACGGGGCGATTCCGCGCCTCGGAGGCAAGTCCGGATCGGTCTCTCCAGCCCACCGAGCGCGGTTCACTCTCGGTGCCGGAGTTGCGGAGTTGAGAGTCTTGAAGCGTGGGTCCATTTCAGCGGGAGTCAACTCTCCTCAAGTCGATAATACCTTCAATGTGGCGTCGAGGCTCGGCGAATCGGCCACGTTCAGCATGCGGGCGCCTTTGTCGATCCGCTTCATAAATCCGCTCAAGGCGGTTCCGGGGCCAAGCTCGATGAACCGGTCAAATCCCCGCTCGAGCAAGTAACGCATCGATTCCTCCCATCGGACTGAAGCCGTCATTTGATCCACCAGCCGTTGATGAATATCGCCGGGCGCGCCGTGCGGCCGGGCGGTCACGTTGGAGATGACCGGCACGCTGGGAATATTGATGGGGATCGCCGCCAGCGCTGCGTTGAGCTTTGGTTGCGCAGCGGACATGAGACGCGAGTGGTAACCGCCCGCGACGGGGAGCGGGAGGGCACGTTTGGCTCCTTTTCCTTTGGCCATTTCAGAAGCGCGCTCCACCTTCCCTCTCTCGCCGGAGATGACGATTTGACCGGGGCAATTGAGATTGGCCAGTTCCGCGCCTGACTCGGCGCAGAGATCGCGTACCGCCACTTCGTCCAGGCCGATGATGGCCGCCATTGCTCCCTCCGTGGCTTCGCAAGCTTCCTGCATGAACTGGCCTCGCTGGCGCACCACCTTCAGCCCGTCTTCAAAGGTCATCACACCCGCCGCGGCCAGGGCGGTGAATTCTCCGAGCGATAATCCGGCTGCCGCATCAAATGTAAATTCGGGCAATCGCTCTCTCACAAGCTGGAAAGCCGCCCAGCCAGCGAGAAAAATCCCCGGTTGCGCATTCTCCGTCCGGGTCAACTCCGATTCCGGGCCTTCGAAGCAAATCCGGCTCAGGTCGTAGCCCAGGATTCTGTTGGCGTCGTCAAACCAGCGGCGAGCTGACGGGAAATGTTCGGCGAGGTCTTTGCCCATCCCGACGTATTGCGCGCCTTGTCCTGCGAACAACAAAGCCGTCTTGTTCATGCCGGAATTCTTGACGGAAGAGGCTTCGTCTGAAAAGCGGCAAAGGAGCGAACGGAGAACCCGTCCGTTAATCGGTCATGACGTCGCGGGCCACTTTCCTTGCGAAATATGGCCAGCTCAGGCGCAAAAGCCGGCCGCCCAGTCGCAGCGCCTTTCGCGGCCGGGAACAGCACCAGAGGAATCCGACGGCGCCCAGCACGCAGATTCCGGTCATAATGAGTTTGTCCGGAAACTCGTCCGGGCTGGTCTGCCTTTTCCTGGCCATAAGCAATCTTCTTTCTAGCGGATCCATCCCGCTTGGGCGGCGGCCACGCGCGCTGCGCCGAGCAGCGCGGTCTTGTCATTCAAAATGACATGCACCGGCATCGAATCCAACAGCCATTTCATGCGCCCCATGGCGCTGAATGTTTCCATGAACGTGCCGTCTTTCAGCTTCTCCAGTATCTTGGGAGCAATGCCGCCCCCGATGTAAAGCCCGCCTGTGGCCATGATTTTCAAGGCCAGGTTGGCCGCTTCCGCGCCGTAGTAAGCCGCAAAGAGGTGCAGCGCCTGGACGCACATGTCGCACTTCTTCTCCAGGGCGGCCTGCGTAATCGCTCGCGGAGCCTCTCCGGCGGCGATCTCCGCCGTCAGCCACGCCTGCTCCTGGCCGCGGCCGGTCTCCCGCAGAAACTCGTAAATATTGTAAGAGCCCGGTCCGGAGAGAACGCGCTCCCAGCTCACCCGGCCAAATTTGGATCGAAGGAACTTGAACAGCTCGATATCGAGGTCGGTGCGAGGCGCAAAATCCGCATGGCCTCCTTCACAAGCCAGGGGGAGGTGCCGGTGTCCATCCCAGA
>CAZCUL010000766.1:0-3320 GCA_964501475.1 uncultured Verrucomicrobiota bacterium
CCAATACTTCATCATCTGGAATGCCAACATGCCGGAGGAAACCTTTTGGTACGTGGTGCGCGAGAAGGGGTCGTGGTGGGACATCGGCCTGATTATCATTTTCGGCCATTTCTTCATCCCGTTCCTGGCGCTGCTGCGAATCGACGTGAAGCTGGCGTTTCCGATTATGATCCCGATCTGCATCTGGGCCTGGCTGATGCACTTTTGCGATCTGTCCTTCAACATCATTCCTCGGCTGCATCCGGAGGGGTTTGTCTTGCATTGGATCGATGTCGGTTGTTTCGCCTTCATGGCGGGCGTCCTCTCCGCGGTGTTCCTGAAATACTTTGTCGCTCATCCCCCATACCCGATCAAAGACCCGCGGCTGAGGGAATGTCTGGGCTTGGCCGAAATCGCTGCGGACCGCGGGCCGGTCTCGGCTCCGGAAAGGCCAAAACTATGAAAACCGAAACTGTTTTCAAATCGGCTGTGACTGCCACCATCATCGCCGTGGCCGGGGCTTTCCTCATCATGTATGCGCTTGTCCGGTTCATGCAGCATTATACCCAGCCGCCGCCGGTTGATCAGGCGCGCGCCGAAGAACGCCGCAAGGCGTTGGCCGACATACGGGCCGCCGATGCCAGCGCCCTGGAGAATTACGCCTGGCAGGACGAAGGCAAAGGATTTGTGCGGCTAGACATCGAACGCGCCATGGAATTGACGCTGCGGGACTATCAAAGTCCGGACCAGGCGCGGACCAATTGGGTGAGTCGCGCCGCTAAAATGGCCGAACCGCCGCCCAAACCACCTGAACCGCCAAACCCGTACGAGTAAATGCTGTTCCGGATGATCTTCACAAGCTGCTTGATGCTGCTGATGCGCCTTTTGACCGCGGCCGCATGCGGGATGGGCTTCTCTAAGCGCGCTGGATCGCCGCGGCAGCATTCGCCCCTGCGTCGCTGATTTATGAGCGATTCCGGTTCACAGAATCCCACACCTGAGTCTTCGTCCCCCGGGCCGACGAGTGCCGCGGCGCATTACCCGCCTGTGACGGTGATCGATGCTTCGTGCCGGAGGCCGGTGCTGCTCCTGTTCGCGGCTGCGGTCAGTTGGTTCGTGGCAGCCCTGGTTTTGCAACTGCTGACGGCTGTCAAGTTACACGCTCCAGGGTTCCTCGCTGATACGGCCTGGCTGACCCTCGGGCGAGTCCGTCCCGCCGGGGCAAACGCGTTTCTTTACGGATTCGCATCGCAGGCCGGTCTGGGACTTTTGATATGGATGATGTGCCGCATGGGCCGCGTGCCATTACTGAATGCCCCGTTCATCTTTTTCTCCGCAATTCTTTGGAACGTGGCGGTCTTCGTCGGAATTACTCGGATTCTGGGCGGAGGCAGCACCGGTTTTGAATGGCTGGAGATGCCGCCCTGGATCGCGGTTTTGCTGTTGCTGGCGTTTGGCCTGATCGGTATCTGGATGCTGGTCACGTTTCGATTTCGCGCTGAACGCCACCTCTACGTCTCACAATGGTACCTGTTCGCAGCGCTGTTCTGGTTTGTCTGGGTCTATTCGGCGGCTGTGTTCCTTCTGCTCTTCGAACCGGTGCGGGGCGTGATGCAAGCGGCTGTGAATGCCTGGTACCAAGAGAGTCTTCTGAACCTCTGGCTGGCACCTCTTGGCCTGGCCGCGATCTATTATTTCATCCCAAAGGTGATTGGCCGTCCGCTCTACAGTCGTTACGTGGCGGCTCTTGGCTTTTGGACTTTGGCCCTGTTTGGCGGTTGGACCGGGTACGTGCGGTTGATCGGCGGGCCGCTTCCGGTCTGGATGATCAGTCTGAGTATCGCCATGAATTTGTTGATGCTCGTGGCAATTGTTTGTGTGGGTCTCAATTGGCACATGACGCTCGCGGGCCGTTACGATCGTATCAAGGAAAGCCTCACCCTGCGCTTTATCGCCTTTGGCGCGGCTTGTTATTTCATTGCCAGCCTGGAAGGCATTCTTCTCAGCCTGCGCAGCGTCAGTGCGCTTACCGAATTCACTTACGTCCCATTCGCCCAGACCCAACTGTTCCTTTGGGGTTTTTTTGCGATGGTGGCGTTCGGCGGCATTTACTACATCGTACCTCGATTGACGCGTGTCGATTGGGCGTCCGCCAAACTCGTCCGGGCGCACTACTGGTGCTCCGCGGCAGGCATCGGACTTTATTTTGTTTCGCTCACGATTGGCGGTTTGGTGCAGGGAATCCGGCTAAACAATCCCGAAGTGGATTTCGTGTCCGCTGTCAAATCCACGATTCCCTTTGTAGGGCTTTCGACCTTGGCGACTCTGATCCTGCTGGCGGGCCAGCTTGCTCTCTTGAAGAATCTCTGCTCGGTGGCCTGTCCGCTGACGGCGTGGCGCAACTGCTGTTCCTGGCTGCGAACGGTCAGCGCGGCCGAAGCGGCTAAAGCGGAGATACGCGCATGAACAGTCTCCCGTTGCTTTTCCTGGGCGTGCTTTTCACAATGGCCGCTTCGTTTTGGGGCATGATTCTCGTCCCGCACCTGCAGGTCGGCCGGCAACAGCAGATCGAGGCCGCGGGCGAAAGGTATCCCTATGCCAGACCCGGCCGGGCCGCGGAAGGGTTGGATGTTTACCGGGCTAACGGCTGCGCGGAATGCCATACGATCCAGGTACGGCCGGAACCTCTGGGTTCGGATATCGAGCGCGGGTGGGGAGAACGGCGCACCGTCGCGCAGGATTATCTCTACGATTATCCGCTCATGCTCGGCAGCTTGCGCCTCGGGCCCGACCTCGCCAATATCGGTGTCCGCCAAACCAATGCCACGTGGTATCTTCTTCACCTTTACAGTCCGCGGCTGACCTCGCCCGGATCCATGATGCCGCCCTACAAGTATCTTTTCGAGAAACGGAAACTCAGGCCGGACGCCCGACGTTCCCCAAACGCCCTGCCGCTCGACATGGCTGAGGGTGTTCGATACGAAATCGTCCCCAAGCCGGAGGCGTTCGCGCTGGTCGAGTATTTGTTGAGTTTGCGAGCCACTGCGCCGCTGCCTGAAGCGCCTTTGCCCCAGCAGCCAACCAACGATGTGCCGGCGGAAGCGACCTCGACCAATGCTTCGCCAGGCGAAGCGTCGCAAACCAACGCGACGGAAGGCGTGCAGCCGCCACCGCCGAACTAGCCGCCATGAAGGACGAGAAAAAACGCCGGGTCAGTCCCGGAGAGCCAGCCTCGGAGCCAAAACCGGAGGTGGCGAGCGACATTTCGGCGACTCCGGTCGAAGCGGCCGAACCGTCGTCGGCACGTGTCAATGTGCCGGTCCTCCTGATCGCCTTCCTGG
>CAZCUL010000767.1:0-3535 GCA_964501475.1 uncultured Verrucomicrobiota bacterium
AGCCCGGAGATCGGGGCGATTCCGGCCAGATTGAAATCGAACTGGACCTACCGCGTGGCCGGAGGTTTGGCTACAACTGGGTCGATCCTGTAACCGGAAAGAGCCTGGGCGGCAAGGCCAGGGGAGACTCGGGTCTTGACCGGGTGGCAGCGCCGCTTTTCAAAGAAGACATTGTGTTGAGGATCGGGCGCACCGTTTCTGATTGACACCCGAGGCCCGCGGGCGGCGGAGCGTTGAGCTCGGATTCGCAATGGCCGGCCCGGCGTTTTCAAAGTTGCTACAGGAATCTCCGCGGACCGCGGGAAGCTAAAATGACTCAAACCTACGACATCAGCCAAAGCTACCAGTTCAACTACGAGCGGGGGCCGGCTTTTGCCTCGCCTGCGCCTGCTCTTCCGGAAGCGCCGCTCAAGGATTTCCTCGGCAGGAAGGTTCGCAGCCGAATCGGCATTGCCGCCGGGCTGTTGCTCAACAGCAAATGGATCGTGGGCTACGCTGAGCGCGGCTACGATATTCTCACCTATAAGACCGTCCGCTCGGCTTACCGCCCCTGCTACGATTTGCCGAACTGGGTTTTCGTGGACGACAGCGGGCCGGGCGACGGCCCGGTGTATGTCATCGAGAAGCCGCCCAAAGATCCGTCGCGCATCAGCTCCGCGGTCTGTTTTGGCATGCCCTCGATGGCGCCGGAGGTTTGGCGTGAAGATGTGCGCCGCGCCAAAGCCGGATTGCGGCAAGGCCAAATGCTGATTGTGTCGGTAGTGGCGACGCCGAGCGAAGATTCGGACGCCAGCCAGGTGGCCGCGGACTTCTGCCAATGCGCGGAATGGGCGGTAAAATCCGGCGCGGATGCCATCGAGGCCAACTTTTCCTGTCCGAATGTCTGCACATCGGAAGGGATGATTTACATGGATCCGGACTTGAGCGGGAAGATTGCGAGCGCCATTCGCAATCGGATTGGCGGGGTTCCGTTGCTGATCAAAGTTGGCCATTTCAAAGAGCTGGAACAAATGCGGGGCTTTTTGCGGGCCGTCGATGGCGTCGCGCAAGGCGTTACCATGGTCAACTGCATTGTGCGGCCCGTTTTGAATCGTGACGGCACGCCGGCGTTTGGGCCCTCGTTCGTCAAGGCCGGTGTGCTCGGGCGCGCCATTCACCGGGCATCGGTCCAGGATGTGAAACTGACGGCGCAAATCATCCGTGAAGACAAGCTGAGCCTGGCTGTGGCTGCCGTCGGTGGTGCATCGACGCCGGGCGATTTTCAGGACTTCTTCGACGCCGGCGCGGACGCGGTTCTGATGGGTTCCGCGCCGATGTATTTGCCTGATCTGGCAATGCAAGCGAAAGAGCTGCATCCGGAGTGGTGAGGGAGCGGCGCACGCTTGCCCGGTAGTAGGGCGAGTCCGTCCACGGCCAGCCGCGCCCGCGATATCTTGCACGAACGGCTGAGCGAGGACGCTTCGCCCTGCCGAGCGAATCAGGTTCGCGGCAGGGTAAAGAAAAACGTGGTGCCTTTCCCCAATTCGCTTTTTAACCACACTTCGCCGCCGTGCGCCTGGACGATGTGTTTAACGATGGAAAGGCCCAGGCCGGTGCCGCCGGTTTCGGGGGAGCGCGCCCGGTCCACCCGATAAAAGCGCTCGAATACGCGGTCGCGCGCTTCCGCAGGGATGCCCGGACCGTCGTCGCATACCCACATCTCCACCTTGTTCTTTTCAGCCAATTCCCTGGCGCCGACCCGCACATGGCCGTCGCCGCGTCCATATTTGATGGCGTTTTCGATCAGGTTAAAGAGGACTTGCTGCAAACGATCCGCATCGGCGCGGGCTTCCAGATTCGGCGGCAGCTCATTGTGAATCGTCACCCCCTTCTCCTTTCCCCGGGAATCCAGGTCGTCAATGACGCGTTCGGCTTCCTCGTGGAGAAGGACCGGGTGGAGGTTCATGATGATCTGGCCGCTCTCCAGGCGGGAGATGGTGAGCAGGTCTTCGATCAGGAAGGTGAGCCGATCCGTGTGTTTTTCGATCACTTTGAGGAATCGGTTCAATTGGGCGGGGTCGGCTTGGGAGCTTTCGAGCAAGGTTTCGACATATCCTTTAATGAGCGAGAGCGGTGTGCGCAGTTCGTGACTGACATTGGCCACAAACTCCTGGCGTGTGTTCTCAAGCTGTTTGATGCGCGTCAAATCGTGAACGACCAGGATGGCGCCCTGGTGCATGCCGTCGCGCGGCAGGATGGCAGCGGCGTTGACTTCCAGCCAGCGCTCATCGAGTCCGGGCAGCTCCAATTCGTGGTTCCGAACGGTTTGTTCGGTTTGCAAGCGCCTGGTCAGAGCGGCCAGTTCCTGCAGGCGAAAGGCTTCCATGATCGTTTGCCCGCGGACATCCGCCCGCAGATCGAACATGCGCTGGAGGGATTGGTTGACGAGTTGAATGCGCCCGGCGGTGTCCAGGATCAAGACTCCTTCAGCCATGCTGTTGAAAAGAGCCTCCTGCTCGGCCTGTTTCTGCCACGCGGTTTGCTCGTGCTCGGTCTTGAGCGCAGAGATCCGTTGTTCCTGGGCTGCCAGTTTCTCGATCAAGCCGCCATAACGCCGCTTCCACCAGAGATGCAGAAGCACGACGGCCACTAGCAAAATCGCGGTGATTGCTTGCCACATGTGAAAAAGCCGGGTGCGCCTTTATCCGCCGATTCTCACGAACCCGGCTCAGCAAGGATGCTTCGCCCTACGGTTTTAAGTTTGCCAGGGCGAGTCCGTCCCGGCGAGCCATCCCGTCTATTCATCGATAAAACGGTAACCCACGCCTCGGACCGTATCGAGATACTTTGAAGCTGGCCCCAGTTTCTCCCGCAGGCGGCGCATATGCGTGTCCACGGTTCGGGTGTCGATGATGTTGTCATATTCCCAGACGTCCTGAAGAAGTTGTTCGCGGGACTGGACCCGGCCACGGCGCCGGGCGAGGACGGTGAGAAGCTTGAATTCGGTGGCGGTCAACTCGACCGGCTTGCCGCGCACCATCGCCTGATGCCGCGGAATGTCCAGAGTCAGGTCTTTGAGACGAATCTGTTCGATCTTGCCTTCGGCCGGCTGGTTCGTCCGCAGGAGGCGCTTGATTCGCAGGACCAGTTCCCGCGGACTGAAAGGCTTGGTCACATAATCGTCCGCGCCCAACTCGAGCCCGAGGACGCGGTCGATTTCCGCAGCCTTGGCTGTCAGCATGATAATGGGGATGGGAGCGGTATTGGGGTCGCGTCGCAGGATTTTGCAAACCTCGAGTCCGTCCACTTCGGGAAGCATCAGGTCGAGAATGATCAGCGCGGGCAGGGTGGCGCGGGCCTTTTTGAGCGCCTCTTCCCCGTCGGCCGCCGTCACAACGTCGTACCCGGCGCCTTTGAGATTGAAGGCGATCAGCTCGACTGCGTCCGGTTCGTCATCGACTACAAGAATCCTGGTCTTCATAAACAGGTTTGCGGTTGCCCGGCTTTCAATCGCTCGAAGGAGCGGCAGCAGGCTCCGGTGCGGCGGAGGTCATGT
>CAZCUL010000768.1:0-13456 GCA_964501475.1 uncultured Verrucomicrobiota bacterium
ATTTGTTTGGCGTCCCGAGCATCTACCGGCCTTCGGCGAATTGGCCGCGCAAGTGACCGCCCTGCTGGCTTCGCGTTACCTCCTTATTGCCGGGCTGGCCTGGCTTCTCGGTTATGTCTGGCTGAAAAGGCGGTGGCTGCATCGCAAAATCATTGCGCGCCTGCCGGCCGCTGCCGAGGTCCGCCGCGAACTGCTCTATTCGGCCGTCTCAGTCATTATTTTTGGTCTGGTTGGGGCGCTGACGATCCTGGCGGCCACCCAAGGCTGGACGCGGATGTATTGGCGAGCTGACGAGCGGGGGTGGGGTTGGTTTTTCGCCAGCGTGGCCATCGCCATCTTTCTGCACGACGCCTACTTCTACTGGACGCACCGGCTGATGCACCATCGCCGGCTCTTTCCGATCTTCCACAAAGTCCATCACGCTTCGACCAATCCTTCCCCTTGGGCGGCGTATTCCTTTGGGCCGATGGAAGCGCTTGTTCAGGCTGGAATTTTCCCGCTTGCCGTCTTTCTGGTTCCCATGCATCCGCTGGCCTTCGCCCTCTTCATGCTCTGGCAAATTATCTTCAATGTGGCCGGCCATACCGGATACGAATTTCACCCGCGCTGGCTGATGGATTCGCCCCTGCGCTTTTTCCTGAACACTCCCACCAACCACGTGATGCACCATGAAAGGATGCGCGGGAACTACGGAATCTATTTCAATATCTGGGACCGCCTCATGGGCACCAACCACGAGAATTATGAAGCCCGCTTTCGCGAGGTCACCTCGCGGCCGATCGCCGCGTCAAAGCCCGATCCGATTGCGGACAACAGGTTCCAGGGCGATTCGGGAGAGAACGGGGTCACCTCTCGAACTTGAACTTTGACAATTCATTGGCCGAGATTGAACGAGCCTGGCTGGGAAACGCTGTCGGCTACTGACAGGTCCAACGGATTGAGCGCAATTCTCAAATTTCGAGATGTCGCCCCGCTCCGATCCAAATCTCAATTGTGACTTGTGAGCGTACGACCCCAAGGTTACGAACGGTCTGGTGGCGACGAACGCCAGGAGGTACGAACTGCGTCTGGAGCGAGATCGCGCGGAGAAAAGTCGGATGACAAAGGCGCTCAAATTGTTGAATTGTGGAGATCGGAAAGCATGATGGAGTTGCCAATACTAAGAACCGACCCCTTTGCTGTTCGGGAGACTATTCCCCGAAGCTGGCTGATTGCGCGCAGAGTTGACCAGCTCGACCAGCTGGGCTAGCCTCAACGAGTGCAAGTAACAATCGAGCTTCCGGAAGAGCTAGCTAAGCAGTTGGAAGCAGAGCGAGACCACTTGGTCGAGATTATTGAGCGTGGTCTGCGCCCGCGCTCGGCGGGGCAGCCCTCCGGCGTGACGGAGGTATTTGATTTTCTGGCCCACCACCCTTCCCCTGCGGAGATTCTGGCCTTTCGCCCCTCGGAATGTTCAACCGAGTGCCTGCGCGAGTTACTGGACAAGAACGCCGAGGGGTCGCTGTCAACCGCAGAGGAAGCCGAATTGGACACCCTGCAGTCGCTCAACCATCTGTTCGCTCTCCTCAAGGTCCAGGCCCAGCAGCAATCGCAGACTAATTCGTGAGTGCGGTCTCCGGCTCCCTGCGGTTGACCATCCGTCAAAGAGCCCAGGGGCGTTGTGAGTACTGCCTTATCCATGAAGAGAACCTTCTGTTCGCGCATGAGCCCGACCATATCATCGCCGCGCAACATGGAGGCGCCACGATCGCCGAGAACTTGGCGCTGGCTTGCGTCGACTGTAACCGTCGCAAGGGGCCGAACCTTTCGTCGATAGACCCGAACTCGAGCGAAGTCGTCCGCCTATTTAATCCCCGGCGAGACGTTTGGTCGGAGCATCTTGCCATCGAAGGCGCGCGAGTAACAGGATTGATTCCAACAGGCCGCGACACCGTTTTCCTCTTACAGATGAACTCCGAAGAACGCATCCGACTGCGCGTCCGACTCCAACGGCTGGGACGGTATCCGCGAGCGCGCGGCGGCGACTGAGCCTATAAATCGGCATCGCCCGCCGTTTGTGGTGCCGGAGACGGTGTGAGGCTCCGACAATCCGCGAAGCGGAGAACAAAAAGATTCCTCGGGGTCTGCCAACGGCGAGATCGAAATACTCAAGACTGGCGGTTTCGAAGTGGATACTCTTCGTTAGGATTTTCTTTGGAAGATTCACTGAAAAGTTTTGTTCCTTCTTCGCTGTTCTGATTTTTCTTTCCAGGCTTTTTTCTTCCTTGCTCTCTACTTGCGGTCGGAGGTTGATCTCAGCCATCTTCATCGTCTGACACGGAAAACACGTGCCGGGCTCCCGCGCGCGACCGTCAAATAGGGGTCGGTTCTTAGTATTGGCAACTCCACCAGGCTTTCCGATCTCGATAAAACAAATGTGGCAAGTTGCTCGGCGTACGCCGGTCTGGGACTGGCCGCGTTGATGCGAAAGGCCACCATACAAAGACCGTCAAATAGGGGTCGGTTCTTAGTATTGGCAACTCCACCAGGCTTTCCGATCTCGATAAAACAAATGTGCCAAGTTGCGCGGCGTACGCCGGTCTGGGACTGGCCGCGTTGATGCGAAAGGCCGCCATTACAATGGCCTCGAGTGTCGCGGGACGGCGGCTGACAGGGAAGCAGCTAAAAGAGAAGAACGGCGCGCTGGCGCTGAGCGGATTTCCACAACGCGAACGCCCTGCTCAATCCCAGGTGATGATTTGCGGCAACTGCGGCATCAGCCATTGCCGTAAGGCACGGTTGGAACTGCTGCCGATGCGCATCCAGACGATTGCCGGACTGACATCGGCCTGCCCAGGCCGTAAGAATCCGGCATTCTAGCGTTCGTCGATAGGGGCCACCTTCATTCCGGTCGGACCGGTGTAAGCACTCTGCGGCCGAATCAAGCGGTTGTCGGCAAGCTGCTCGAGCACATGCGCCGTCCATCCGGAAGTGCGCGCTATGGCAAAGATGGGCGTGAACAAATCCGTCGGAATGCCCAGCGAATAATAGACCGTGGCCGAATAGAAATCGACGTTTGCGTTGAGGTTCTTCTTCTTGAGCATGATCTCGGCGATGCGTTCGCTCATTTGGATCCACTTGGGTTCGCCGATTTTCTCGCTCAGTTTCTGAGCCATCCTCTTCAAATGCGGCGCGCGGGGGTCCAGCGTCTTATAAACCCGATGCCCAATCCCCATGATCTTCTTCTTCTGCGCCAGGCACTCGTCCACGAACTCGTCCACTTTGTCCGGCGAGCCGATTTCCTTGAGCATTTTGATGACCCCTTCATTGGCGCCGCCGTGCAGCGGACCTTTCAACGTCCCGATGGCCGAAGTCATGGCCGAATACATGTCGCTGAGGGTGGCAATGGTGACGCGCGCGCTAAAGGTGGACGCGTTCATTCCATGATCGGCGTGCAGCACGTAACAAAGATCCATCGTGCTCTCCTTTTCCTGCGACGGCTTTTCGCCATCAATCAGGTAAAGGAAGTTCGCGGCTTCTCCCAGCTTCTCATCCGGGGGCAACAGACTCTTGCCCTGGCGCAAGCGGTGAAAATAAGCGGTCACGATGGGGATTTGCGCGATGAGGCGAACGGCGGTTTCCCGGTTCGCATCCATATTGTCCTCGTCCGCGTGTTCGTCGAAGCAACCCAAAGCCGAAATGCCGGTGCGGATAGCATGCATGGGCGGGGTGCCCCTCGGGAGCTTTTTCAGAATGTCGATGACGCGGTCGGGCAATTCGCGCGCCGCCGCCAGGCGGGCCTTCAGATCAGTCAATTCCTGGCGATTCGGGAGATGATTGTGGTGGAGCAAATGGACGACCTCCTCGTAACTGACTTTGCCGGCAAGCTCGTTGATGTCGTACCCGCAGTAAATCAACTCGCCCGTCTCGCCGCGCACATCACTCAAGCGGGTCTTGGCCGCGACGACACCTTCCAGGCCCTTGGAGATTTGGGTCGAATCACTCATTGGTGTTGTTTAACTATATGGCCGTAAGCTTCTGCCCGGCCAATCTAGGAAAGGGGTCCGGGAGCGTCAACGGTTTTCACCCTTCCGCCCTTCCGTTTCCGAATCGATCATTTGCCGGAATCGAAAAGAAGTTGGGCTCGCCCAAAGCTCGCGCTAAGCTGACTCCATGGCGGACAGATTGTTTCTTTTGGACGGCATGGCGCTGGTTTATCGGGCGCATTTCGCGCTCATCAGCAAGCCGATCTTCACTTCCAAAGGAGCGAATACCTCCGCCATCTACATCTTTACCCAAACCCTCCTCGACATTCTAAACAACCAGAAGCCGACCCATATCGGCGTGGCCTTCGACACCGAAGCGCCCACCCAGCGCCATCGCGAATTCCCCGATTACAAGATCCAGCGCGAAGCCATGCCCGAGGACATCGTCCGCGCCCTCCCCAACGTCCGCCGCATCCTCGACGCCTTCAACATCCCGGTGATCAGTTGCGACGGCTACGAGGCCGACGACCTGATCGGCACCCTCGTGAAACGCGCCGAGAAGGAGGGCTTCGAATGTTACATGGTCACCGCTGACAAGGATTTCGGACAGCTTGTGTCGGACAAGGTCTTTCTCTACAAACCGTCGCGCATGGGCGACGCCGTCGAGGTCTGGGGAGTCGATGAAGTCCGCAAAAAGTGGGGAATCGAGCGGCCCGAGCAGGTCATCGATATCCTCGGCTTGTGGGGCGATACCTCGGACAATATTCCAGGCGTGCCTGGCATAGGAGAAAAGACCGCCGGCAAACTCATCACCCAATACGGAACCGTTGAAAACCTGCTCGCGCATGCCGGCGACCTCAAAGGCAAGCTCAAGGAATCCCTCGAAACCCATCGCGACCAGGCCCTGCTCTCAAAGCGGCTGGCCACCATTCAATGCGACGCTCCATGCCCTGTTTCATTCGAGGACCTCCGCCTTCGCGATCCAAACAAGGAGCAACTAAAAGCGCTGCTGGTCGAATTCGAGTTCAATTCCATTGGGCGCAGACTGTTTGGCGACGAGTTCAAAGCCGGGCGGGGTTTCCAATCCGAAGCTCCCGGCCGCGACGCCAAAGAAGCCACCGAGGCGACGGAAGAAGTTTTGATGCTTACCGCGGACGCGGAGGAAACGCCGGCAGAGCGGCCTGCTCCTGTGGCCGCAAACCTCAAAACGCTTGCGGACGTCGCGCACGAATACCGGATTATCGAAAGCAAAGCCGGGCGCGCCGACCTCTTGAAGCTCCTCCTGGCGCAGTCCGCGGTGGCTTTCGCCATCGAAACCTCCGGAACCGACCCCAAGGCCGCGCGGTTGATCGGCCTGTCTTTTGCCTTCGAACCACACACCGCCTTTTACGTCCCGCTCCTCGAGAAGGATGCCGCCGGCGTCATCGACGAATTCCGCCCGTTTTTCGAAGCCGGACGCATCGAAAAAGTCGGGCACGATTTGAAGGCGGATTTTACGAGGTTGAAATGGCTGGGCGTTACCGCGCGCGGCCAACTGTTCGATCCAATGGTCGCCCACAGCCTGATCGAGCCGGATATGCGGCATTCGCTCGATTTTTTGGCCGAGGCACATCTGGGGTATTCCCCCGTCCCGCTCGCCAAAGTGGCGGGCGAACAAACCGCGGGCCAGTTGAACCTGGGCGCGATTCAGCCGCAGCAATTGATCGATTATGCCTGCGAAAAGGCCGATTTGGCCTGGCAGCTTCGCGATGCCCTCGCACCGCTGCTAAAGCAGAAAGGCCAGGAACGGGTTTATTACGAAATTGAAGCGCCGCTGCTGTCCGTGCTCGTGGACATGGAGTACGAAGGCGTGCGCATCGACGCGAACGCGCTCGGCGAGTTTGCCGATTTGCTCTCGAAACGAATGGCCGATTGCGAATCGGTCATTTATCGCCTGGCCGGAACCGAGTTCAATCTGAACTCTCCAAAACAGCTTGGCGAAATCCTGTTCGACGTGCTGAAGGTGGCCGAGAAACCGAAGAAGACCCGCACCGGCCAATACGCCACTGACGAAAAGACACTGATCTCGCTCACGTCCGACCATGAAATCATCGGGCGCCTGCTCGATTACCGGATGTGCGCCAAGCTCAAATCAACCTACGCCGATACTCTACCGACCGCCATCTTCCCCAAAACCGGCCGCGTCCACACCACCTTCAATCAGGTCATGACCACGACCGGGCGCCTCAATTCGCAGGACCCGAATCTGCAAAACATTCCCATTCGCACCGAGCAAGGACGCGAAGTCCGCAAGGCCTTTGTTCCGCGCGACGAAGATTACCTGCTCTTATCCGCCGATTACTCGCAAATCGAATTGCGGATCATTGCCGCGCTCGGCAACGAAACGGCCATGTTGGAAGCCTTTCAGCAAAACATTGACATTCATACCGCCACGGCGGCCCGCGTGTATGGTGTCGGCCTCGATGGCGTTGCCGCCGACATGCGCCGCAACGCCAAGATGGTCAACTACGGGATTGCCTATGGGATATCCGCCTTTGGATTGGCCCAGCGGCTCGGCATCCCGCGCAAGGAAGCCGCCGCCATCATCGAACAATACTTCCGGCAATTTCCCGGCATTAAGAAATACATGACCGACACCATCGCCTTCTGCCGGCAGCATGGATACGTGCAGACTGTTACCGGCCGCCGCCGTTACCTGAGGGACATTCGTTCCACGCACGCCACCATCCGCGCCGCGGCCGAACGCAACGCGATCAACATGCCCATCCAGGGCACCGCGGCGGACATGATCAAAATCGCCATGTCGAACATCCATCGGGATCTCGCGGCCCGCGGACTCAAAACCACTATGCTCCTGCAGGTCCACGATGAGCTGGTCTTCGACCTTTACCGTCCCGAAGAAGCCGAGGCGCGCGCGGTGATCAAAGAGAACATGCAGAACGCCATTTCTCTCAACGTGCCTATCGTGGTGGAAATCGGGGTCGGGCAGAACTGGCTCGAAGCGCACTGAGCTGAGGAGGCGTTGCCGAATGGGCCTGAACGCGGCGCGCCAACTCAACCCTCAAATCGTCTGGCAAAGAAACCCACCGTCCACGCGGATATCGGTGCCGGTGACAAAGCCGCTCGCTTTCTCGCTGGCAAGAAAAATGGCGGCACCGATCAATTCATCCGCGGTGCCGAAACGTTTCATCGGCGTATGGTCCAGAATGGACTTGGCGCGCGGTGTCGGCGTGCCGTCCGGATTGAACAAAAGGGCTCGGTTTTGTTCGGCGGGGAAAAACCCCGGGGTTATGGAATTGACCCGGACGCGGTGCGGCGCCCATTCGCGGGCGAGAAACTGCGTCAAACTCAGGACTGCTGCCTTGGCGGCGGAGTAGGCGACCACGCGCGAGAGCGGAATATGCGCAGACACGCTGGCAATGTTGATAATACTTCCCTTTTTCTGCGCGATCATGGCCGGGCCAAAAATCTGGCAGGGGAGCAGGACGCCGCCCGCCAGGTTCATCTCAAAATTGGCCAGCCAGTCGGCCAGGGCGATTCGTTCGAAGGACATCTCGCCCGTCACCGTTACCTTGGGATCATTGCCGCCTGCGGCATTGACGAGAATGGTGGGCATGCCGAGCTGCTGCTGAAGATTATCCAGTGCGGCTTTGAGGCTTTCTGCCAGGGCGGCGTTGGCCTGGAGGAACATTGCTTTGCCGCCCGCGCTTTGAATGGCCTTCACGCGACCCTGGCCGCGTTCGGCGTTGCGGCCGAGTATGGCCACTTTGGCGCCCGCGCGCCCCAGGCCTTCAGCAATGGCCCCGCCTAATGCGCCCGTTGCGCCGATGACGACAGCGACTTCGCCGGATAAATCGAACAGTTCCATGATGGGGCTGCATAGTGCGGGAATGAATTCGGCGGGTGAAGGAAAAAGGATTGACGCGCCCACCTGACCTCGTGGCCGGAATCAACTTGCGGATAACGGCGAAGCCCGGGAATCTGGCGGCGCTATGAATTCCCGCCCCGGTGCTTCCTCCAGAACGCGGGCCGGCGCGCTGCTTGCAATGGTTTTGGCGGGCTGCCCGCTGCTCCCTGCGGCGGAGGAAGACCGCAAGCCACCGAGGCTGGAACGGAATAACCTGCTTGTTTTCCGGAACAGCGATGGCGAAGGTCAACCGGTGCGCGCGGTGGCGGATTGGCAGAAGCGCCGCGGCACAGTGTTGGCGGGCATGCAGGAAGTGATGGGGCCTTTGCCTGGCAACCGGAAGCGCTGCCTTCTGGACCTGCGTGTCGAGGAAGAGATCGATTGCGGCGGTTATCTGCGTCGTTTCATCACCTACGCTTCCGAACCGGGCTCACGCGTGCCCGCTTACCTTCTCGTGCCGAAAAGGCTGCTTGAAGGGAATCTGAAAACGCCCGCGATTCTTTGCCTGCACCCCACGGACAATCAACTGGGCCATAAGGTCGTCGTCGGCCTCGGCGGACGCGAGAACCGCGCCTACGCCCATGAATTGGCCGAGCGCGGTTATGTCACCCTGGCGCCCGCCTATCCCTTGCTCGCGAATTATCAGCCGGACCTCAAGGCTCTCGGTTACGAAAGCGGCACTATGAAGGCCGTTTGGGACAACATTCGCGGGCTTGATCTGCTGGAAGGCCTGCCGTTCGTCGAGACGAATGGGTTCGGTGCCATCGGCCATTCTCTCGGCGGGCACAATGCCATTTACACCGCCGTCTTCGACCAGCGCATCAGGGCGATCGTGTCGAGCTGCGGGTTTGATTCCTTCCGGGATTACATGGATGGAAACATCAAAGGCTGGACGAGTGAGCGCTACATGCCCCGTCTTTTGAATTACCGACTCGAGGAGATTCCGTTCGATTTCCACGAACTGATCGGAGCTTTGGCTCCGCGCGCCTGTTTCGTCAGCGCGCCCATCGGCGACACGAACTTCAAATGGCGCAGCGTGGACCGGATCGTCGAGGCGGCCCGTCCGGTTTATGAGCTTTACCAGGCCCCGCAAAACCTGACTCTGGTTCATCCTGATTGCGGGCATGATTTTCCGGAAGAAGCGCGGAAAGCTGCTTACGCCGTTTTCGACCAACATTTGCGCGAGCCCCGAAGTTCCAAAACACGACTCGAATAAACATTCCCGCAGCCAACGCCTCGTTCCCTGTTTCTTACAGAAGAGTGGGAATGCGTCTTCCCCAAAAAAGGCCCGGCAAAGCCCCGAGCGCGCACGCTGCCCAAGACTTTGCCGGTCTTTCGGACTGGCCAACCCGGCGCAGGCTAATCTTCGCTTTCGTAAACTTCAAAGTCCGGCATCACCCGGTAAAAGCGCCGCCCATGTTCCGGCGCCTCCGGGTCCACGAAGCGGATGTCTTCATCCGTGACCGTATTGGTGAAGAGCGGTTCCCAGGTCCGTAGATCGCTTGAAACCTCGATCCGATAGCAGAAGCCGTCCGGTCCGTCCATGCGCAGATGAAAGAGGCCATCGTCCAGGCAACGCGTTCGCGGGCGCGGATGGTCGTTATCGACGATGATGGCGCCGGCACTGGCTGGACGACCCACGTTATAAACCGCGGCGTGATGCAACCGCAGCACCACTGTCTCGATGCCTTCCGGGCGGTTATCTTCGAGCGGTGTGATAACGATTCGCGCGGAACGCCGGCCCGCGGGAATGGTGACAGTCGTTGGAATAGTCGCGTAATCCAGACCGTTCTCGGCCGTGCCGCCGATGCTGTAATGCACTGTGACAGGATCGTTGGTAGAACCGCTCCGGCGCAGGCGGAAGGTGGCGGTGTTGGGCGGCTGGCCTTCCCGCGCGAAGCAATCCGTGGCCACGATATTCACGACCGGAATCGGGCTCGGCTCGGCCACATGAACCAGCACCGGCGCAGAAACGCGCATGGCCCCAAGGTTGTCAGTAGCCCTGGCCGTCAATACATATCGTCCGACCGCCACGTCCGGCCAGCGCAAGGTGAACATCTGAACCTCACCCGGTGGTGGCGGCACGAGGAAGTCCATGGTCACCGCGCCCAGGCTGTTGTCCCCTTCAAAGAATTCGACCTGGGTCACCCACCCATCCGGATCGACGGCGCGGGCGACGATGTGAATGGTTGCGGGCGCTTCAAAAACCGCGCCGTCCCGTGGATTGACCAACGCGATTTTAGGCGGCTCATTCGGCGGCCGATCGTTGTCGCGGATGAAGGCGGTCGCGCTCCCGGGTCGTCCGATGAGATAGCAGCCCGGAGGCGCCGGATCGAACGTTGCACAATCGACCGGATTGATCGTCGCCACCACCGTTTCGGTGCCTTCCACCAGGTTGTCGTCAATGGCAATGAGGAAGATGTCCGCAGAAGCGGCGTTCTCGGGAATGGTCACTTCGCCCGAAAGGCGGTCGTAATCCACCCCATTTTCGGCTGTGCCGCCAAGGCTGTAATGAACCCGCAAAGCATGTTCCGTGGGCCCGGTTCGGCGCACGGTAAACATGGCTGAATCCAGCGGCGCGCCGAGTCGGGGGTCCTGTTCAGACGCTATCGCATCCGGCGCGGCAATCGTGACGACGGGCAGACCCGTGGATTCGATGACCTGGATGCGCACCGGGTCGGATACAGACATGGCGCCGCGGTTGTCGGTTGCTTTGGCCGTCAGCATGTAGTCGCCGGGCGGCACGTTCGACCAAAGGATCGAGAACCGCTGTAACTGGCCTGGGGGAGGCGGCTGAATGAAGACGATGATGTCCTGCCCGAGTTTGTTGGCCCCTTCGAAGAACTCGACCTGCGTTACCCAGCCATCGGGATCACGCGCCAGTGCAACCAGCTCGATGTCCAACCCGGCGGGGAAGATCGACTCATTTTGCGGGTGGACCAACTCCACTTTGGGCGGCTCGTTGCCGTCGTTGTCGCGGATGAAGGCTACCGCGCGGTTCGGTTCGCCCACCACATAGCATTCCGGCGGTGGAGGGAGAATACGCGGACACGCAATCGCCTCGAGTGTGGCGACGACCGTCTCGGTGTTCTCGGCGAGATTGTCGTCGATGGGAACGACCACGATGTGCGACGCGAACGAACCGCGCGGGATAGTGACTTCACCAGCGAGCCGCACATAATCCACGCCGTTTGACGCTGTGCCACTCAGGCTGTAGTGGACGACCAAATCGACATCGGTGCCGCCGTTCCTGCGAACGGTGAAGAGCGCCGTGTCCAACTGCTCCGGCGGCCAAACAATGACGCCGTCTTCGGCCGGCTGAACTGTGTTCGCTCCACCTTCGGTCGCGAATGGATCAGCAGCGTGAATCGTCACCACAGGCGGTCCTGGAGCGATCACGCGGATCTGCACCGGCCCGGACCGCGTCATGGCGCCGTCGTCGTCAGTCGCTTTCGCGGTCAAAACATAACTGCCGGGCGGAACGTCGTTCCATTCAAAGCGGAAAATCTGGCCGGCATTCGACGGATCGCTGCTGCTGTTGGCACTGGCCACGCCGATGCGGTTGGTCCCTTCGAAGAATTCCACCGTGCGCACCAAGCCATCCGCATCGCTGGCGGCGGCATGGATGACGATGTTAGCCGGCGCTTCAAAAACGTCCCCGTCAGCGGGACTCACGATCGTCACACGGGGCGGTTGGTTGGTGGAGCTGGTGTCGTTATCCCGGATAAAGGCTACCGCCCGATGGTCGCGTCCCACGATATAACAATCCGCCGGCGAATCGGCGACGCAAATGGACGGGCGCAATGTGGCAATGACCGTTTCGGTGCCTTCCACCAGGTCGTCGTCGATCGGTTCCACCACAATGTTTGCCGCGAAGGCGTCTTCGGGAATGGTGACACGCCCGGACAACAGGCGGTAATCGACGCCATTCTCCGCGTTTCCATCGAGGCTGTAAAAAACGGTCAACGGCCTTTCGGCCGGGCCGGTGCGGCGGACGGTGAATGTGGCGATGTTGAGGGCACTGATGCCGCCGCTGTTGAAGGCGGGCCCTTCGGACGCTTCCGGATCAGTGGCCGAAATCGTGACTACCGGCGGTTCCTGGCGGTCCACCACGCGGATATCGACCGGACGCGAACGGCTCATCGCGCCGAGATTATCCGTGGCTTTGGCCGTCAACACGTAATGCCCGGGCGGCACATTCGACCATACGAGAAAGAACGGCGGTCGATCCCAACTGAGCGCGGCCGGGTTGTTGGTCACAGTGCCAAGGCTGTTCTCTCCTTCGAAGAATTCGACCGTGACCACCCGCCCATCGAAATCGCGGGCCTGCGCCACAATCGGAATATCTGCCGGAGCAAAGAAGACCGAGCCGTCCAATGGACGGACGATTTCGACAACGGGCGGGCGGTTACCCGGATGCATGTCGTTGTCATGAATGACCGCGCGCGCCCTGCGATGACGCCCGACCAGATAACAATCCGGCGGCGGCGGAAAGATTTGGATGCAAACCGGCGGCAGGATGGTCAGGACCACCTTCTCGCTGCCTTCCTTGAGATTGTCGTCAATCGGTTCAATGACGACCTCGGCGGTTTGCGAGCCGCGCGGGATCATAACTGATGAAGGCAGCTCGCGATAATCAACACCGTTCGAGGCGGTCCCGCTCAGGCGATAAAAAACCGTCAGCGGGAAATCCGTGCTGCCACTGCGATGGATGGTGAAGGTGGCCGTATCCGCCCTATTGCCGTCGAAATCCGGCTCGGCAGCGATGGGATCGGTGGCACGGACGTTGACGATCGGTTGCTCCGGTTGATGGGTCACGACGATGTGGACCGGCTCCGACCGCGTGCTGGCGCCACGGTTATCGGTGGCCACCGCTGTCAACACATGCCGTCCCGGAGGAGCATTGCTCCAGAGCAGGCGGAAGAGATTTCCCGGAAGCCAGACCGGTTCGGGGCGCGGTTCGAGATCGAAATCGGGGAATGTTTCCGGGTTCGTATCCCAGGTCAGCTCGGGACCGATCAGCGCGACTGCGGGAGCAAGGCGGATCATCGGCAACGGAGGATTGCTCACCACGCCCAGGCTTTCAGCTCCGGCGAAAAACTCCACTTGAACGACCTTTCCGTCGGGATCGGACGCGCGCGCGACAATCGGAATGTCCACCGGCCCGATGAAAACCGCGCCGTCCGGCGGATTGACAATGGCAACATGGGGCGGGCGGTTGGTGGGCGCCAGATCGTTATCTTCGATGTGCCCGAAAGCGAAGCTCGGCCAGCAAACGATGTAAGGCGGCGGCCAGCTCAATGGCTGCGCCAGCGAAATCAAGATCGTCTCGCCACCCTCGACCTGGTTGTCGTCGATGGGCGTGATATTGATCGTGGCGGAGACCGAATGCGGCGGAAGGGTCACTTCCCCGGAGATCATTTCGTAATCGACACCGTTCTCGGCCGTGCCACCGACGCGATAGGCCACGGTGAGAGAGTCGTTGGTCGAGCCGGTGCGAAACAGTGTGAACGTTGCCGGGTCGCGCCCTTCTTCGGCGCCGCAAGGATCGGTGGCGAGGATGTGCACAATTGGTGGCGATGGT
>CAZCUL010000769.1:0-11215 GCA_964501475.1 uncultured Verrucomicrobiota bacterium
TTCAAATGGGTTCCACGGGAGGAATACTCGAATGTCCGTCATCCCGAAGAAGCCGTAACCCTTGAGCGGCGCGAGTATGGCGATTTTTACGGATACTTGAAGGCGTTGAAGGAAGAGGGGCAGGTGGTTGCCGAAGGCGACGCTGCCTGGAAGCTTCTGAATGAAAAACTTCCCGGGGCGCTGAGGATCGTCGGGCACCTTCTGGAAATCCAGCGGGACGATATCGGTGACGTCAACTACGTGATTCAAGAGGCCACCGTGCGGATCAAGCGCGCTGAACGCACGCTCCCGGCCGGCCCGGAACGCGAAAGTGTTATTGCGGAAGCGAACGAAACCATTCGGAAGCAGAACGAGAAGTTTCAGCAACTGCAGCGGCGCGCTGCCGAATTGCGCTCCGAAGGCGCCCGTTACGCGGCCGTCATGGAAACTGTGGATGGCCGGGGAAAGGAGGTGCCGCTTTCGCTGATCATTCGCGCTTTCAAGCCCAACGAGATGAGCCTGGGCGCCAAAATTGGCCACTACGCTTCCAAGGTCTGGGAATTCGTTTCGGCGGAGCCGCGGGAGGCGAATACCGAAGGCGGCATTTTCCCGGCGATTTTCGGCACGGTCATGATGACCTTGCTCATGAGCATTGCGGTCGTTCCGTTCGGCGTGCTGGCGGCGTTCTATCTGCGGGAATATGCGAAGCAGGGCTTTGCCGTTCGCTGTGTGCGCATAGCCGTCAACAACCTGGCGGGCGTGCCTTCCATTGTCTTTGGCGTGTTCGGCCTGGGTTTCTTCGTCTATTTCGTGGGCGGCAGCATCGATCGTCTTTTTTATCCGGAGATGTTGCCCACGCCGACGTATGGCACCGGGGGCATCCTTTGGGCCTCGCTCACGCTGGCCCTCTTGACTGTGCCGGTTGTGATTGTGGCCACGGAAGAATCCATTGCGGCAGTGCCGCGGGGGGCCAAGGAAGGGTCGCTCGCTCTGGGGGCTTCCAAGTTTCAAACCATCTGCAAGATTGTTCTGCCCGCCTCCCTGCCCGGGATTCTGACCGGCCTGATCCTGGCGATGGCGCGAGGCGCTGGCGAAGTGGCGCCTCTCATGATTACCGGCGTGGTGAAACTCGCGCCCAACCTTCCCATGGACGATCACTTTCCATTCATTCACCTGGACAGAAAATTCATGCATCTTGGCTTCCATATCTATGACGTGGGCTTTCAATCCCCGAACGTGGAAGCCGCCAAGCCGATGGTGTTCGCCACCACTTTGCTGCTTCTTTTCGTGGTGGTGGCGCTCAATATCACCGCCATCGTCATCCGCGACAAGATTCGCAAGAAATACCGCACCGGAGCGTTTGCCTGATTTATGATTATGACCGAGTTGCCCCGTCAGAAAATCGCCGTCCGGCCTCAGGCAGAGCCAGGCCGGGAGAAAACGCCCGCTTCGAACTCGAAACTGATCGAGTTCGACCACCTCTCTCTTTATTACGGCGCGGCCCAGGCGCTCAAAGACATCTCGTTCAATATCCAGGAGAAGCTGGTCACCGCCTTCATCGGACCGTCCGGCTGCGGCAAATCCACCTTGTTGCGCTGCATCAACCGCATGAATGATCTCATCGATAGCGTCCGCATCGAAGGCACCGTTCGGATTGGGGATAACGACATCAATGACTCGGGTTTGGACGTGATCGCGCTCCGCAAACGCGTCGGCATGGTCTTTCAAAAGTCCAACCCGTTCCCAAAATCGATCTACGAAAACGTCGCTTACGGCCTCCGCATTGCCGGCATCAACCAAAAATCATTCCTCGACGAGACCGTCGAAAAGAGCCTCCGGAGCGCCGCGCTTTGGGATGAAGTCAAAGACCGCCTCCAGGAAAGCGCGCTCAGCCTCTCCGGCGGACAACAACAGCGCCTCTGCATTGCCCGGGCCATTGCCATCCAGCCCGAGATCATCCTGATGGACGAACCGGCCTCGGCCCTGGACCCCCTGGCCACTTCCAAAATAGAAGATCTCATTCTCGATTTGAAAAGGGAGTTCACGATTGTCATTGTCACACACAACATGCAGCAGGCCGCCCGCATTTCCGATCAAACCGCCTTCTTTTACCTGGGTGAACTCATCGAGTACGATGTCACATCGAAGATTTTTACCAACCCGGGCAAGAAACAAACGGAGGACTATGTCACCGGCCGTTTTGGCTAAGTGGTCATGAGCATAAATACGATGACGTTCGTTGTGCCGCGTTTGGCCTGTGGCGAGGCGCGAGGAGGGCGCATCCCCGCAGCGGGCTGTAACCGGCGAGCAACGAAGCCGCAGGCCAAACGCGGCGCAACCCGCAGGGCAGCGGTTCTTTTTGGCTCAGGCTTCGTTACTCGTTCCTTACAGACCGCAGACGGGTATGCTCGTCGCTCGCGCCTCGCCTGCGCCAAAAATTCCTCGCCGCGAATGTCATCGTATTTATGCTCATGACCACTAAGATCCTTCGACGAGCTCAAACCTGATTACCGAATCATGTCGCAACACTTTAAACAGGAACTAAGCGAGCTGAAGCAGAAGCTGCTCAACATGGCGGCACACGCGGAAAACGCGGTCAGCCGCGCCGTCAAAGCCCTCGTGGACCGCGACGACGCGCTCGCCCGGCAGGTCGCCGAGGACGATTCCTTGCTGGACCAGCTCGAAATCGAAATCGACGAGATCGCCATCAGCCTTTTGGCAAAGGCTCCGCTGGCCACCGACCTTCGCTTCATTACGGTGGCCATGAAGATTTCCCATGACCTGGAGCGGGTGGGCGATGAAGCCACCACCATTGCGCGTCGAGCCCAGGAATTGGGTCAGGAACCGCAGCTCAAGCCTTACATCGATATTCCGCGCATGGCCACACTGGGCCTGCAGATGCTTAAGGACGGCATGGAAAGCTTCGTCAACCGCGACCCGGCCCGGGCCCGCTCCGTCATTCCTCGGGACAAGGAAGTCGATGCCATCAACAAGCAGCTTTCCCGAGAGCTGGCCAGCTACATGGTCGAGCGCCCCAGCACCATCACGCGCTGCCTTCATTTAATGGTTATTTCGAAGAGCCTTGAACGCATTGCCGACCACGCCACCAATGTGGCCGAAGAGGTCGTTTATCTTTTTGAAGGGCGCGACATTCGTCATGACCCGAGCGTCAAGCAGGGCGCTACGGGTGCTTGATCCAGATTCAGGCGTGCGGCGGGAATGCCCTTGGCTTCACAAAGATGGGTGAGGAGAAGGCGGAGTTGCAATTCTCATTTTAACTCGAAGCCGCGTCATCGCCCTTCCCATCTGCTGCGCTGAGGACAGCCAGCCGCGCTCCGTTTAGAGAAGAGTCGCAGTGGAAGCGCCGGCGCCTTCAAAACCGACGGGAGTAACTGAATAAAATGAGAAAGTCAGCGAAGGCAGCGTCGCCGTGGCGGTTCGTGCGCAGATCGGCAACGCTCCGTTCGCGGTTGCGATAGACGGCTACCGGCGCGGTCAGGCTGAGTTGATTGGCGCCGGAACTCCAGCTTAGACCCGGCTCGACCGAAATGGCGAAACCCGGCCGCCGAAAACCGTCGCTTCCTCCGATCACGTCGCGCACCGGCACTCCTTCAATGCGTCCACCCAAACTCAGGGCAAGCCCCTTTTCAGGCCAGACGGCATAACTCAAGCCGATGCGTCCCAAGTACTGATCCGGCACCGACATGACTTCTTCCCCCGGCGTGGAACGAAAGGTTTGGGTGCCGTTCTTCTCCCGCGGGTTGATGAGGTAGGTCCCGTTGAGATAACCATAGGTGCGTGCGAAGAGCTTGGTGAAAGCTTGAACCTCCAGGATGACACCCCAGCCTCCGTCGCCGGGTTGAATGGATTGATCCACAGGGCGGCGCTCCGGACCGGTCGGACGCTGAAAAGTGTCCATGGCGTTGTGGTCGCCGGTCGGCGCCTTGACACCCGCACCGAATCCGACATTTCGAGTGGCGTTCCTGGATGGATTGAGCAACCAGGCATTGCCGACCAGGCGAACGTCTCCAATCCCATAAGCCCGCGTGGTATGGCGGTTGACCCGATCATGCTCGTAGAGAGACGAACGTTCTGCATAGAAAAGCGGCAGAGTGAGAGTCGCGTTCACCCGCTTTGAAATGGCATACGTGAGCCCAAAGTCCAGGGTATGGACATCGTTGACAACCTCCGTGTCGTCGTCCTGCCGTTCCGGTTCTTCGCGATCACCGCGAAAGTGCCGGTCAGAATGCAGCCAGCGGTAAGCTGCCGAGACCTGGAAATCGCCGCGGTCCAGATACAAGTTGCCGTGCACGCCCAAACTGAGCGCGCTGCACCGAACCGCTACTCAGCCCTGGCCCAGCGCGCGTTTCGACAACAGACTCATCCCCCCGAAGACGAGAAGAATGGAAACTGTGTTCAGCCAGCCCTTTAAGTACAAAGATTTCATGCGTGTTTCTTCTGATGGAATTCCATTGAGCATGATCCAACCGATTCCTCGGCGAAACGCTTTAGGGGCAGACTGCCGCTCTCAGTCCGCCAGTAGCCCGATATTTGGGACAAGCGGCATTAGAAACGGGGGCGCGCCCGGGGGCGAAAGCAGCACCCAGCGGCAGCCGATTCATGGCGGCTTCCATGGGTGCCAGGCGCGGTACGCGGAAAATCAGACGCAACTGAGCTCTGAGAGAAAATGCCGAGCCTTGCAGAAGGCGGTTCCCCTCCGATTACCGCAATGAAAGGTTTCAGCAATTCTGCTGGCCGTCCGGAGTGCCGTTGGCCATGAGTGAATGGCAAGAAGATGGGGCGGCAAGAAAATTGAGCTTCCCATTTTCTTGTCCCTAAAGGTCGAGGCGAATTTTCTCGGCGGCCGTGTACCAGTCGAACCGAGAGTCAACTTTCGGGAGCGGTTACAGCGGTTACGAGGCAGTTAGTGTGGTGTCTCCGAAATGCCTATACCTTCGCGGCAATGGATTCTTGGCTCAGGCGAGGCGCGAGCGACGCGCATACCCGTCCCGCCATCGGGCGCCATCGCGGAAGAAGGAGCGACCAGCGAAGCCTGAGCCAAAAATCCATTGCCGCCCGTTGCCGGAAGGGATTGCGGGAGTTTAAGCTGATGGTGTGAGCAAAAAGACCGGAAGAATTGCCGAGTTAATCGCAGAATTCCAGGGGCGCGAGCTATCGGCCAATTATCTCGGATTTATCGCTTGCTTCAATCGAGGGCTTTTCTACGAAGCGCATGATGTGCTCGAGGAACTTTGGCTGGCGGACAGGAAGGGGCCTCCCGGGAACTTTTACAAAGGCTTAATCCAGTTTGCCGGCGCGTTCGTCCATTTGCAAAAGGATCGACTGCGCCCCGCCGCGGCTCTTTTTAAACTGGCTCGCGCAAATTTCAGCGGCTATCCGGGGGTGTTTGAGCATATGGACGTTGGAGGAGTGGCGCGAATAATTGACCACTGGCTGGCGCAACTCGAAGAAGGCGATTTCACGCGGAATCCGCTTACCGCCAAGAACATGCCCCAGCTCGCTTTGGTTTAGGTTCCCTCCCTTCTTTCGGGAAGGAGCGTCCTATGTAAAATATTGGTTTTCAACGGTTAACAGTTCCAGAGCTGGCAGGGAGCAAGTCCGCCAAGAGACAGGCGAAGGGGCCTAAAAGATTTCAAAAAAAGATTTGCCAGTGGTTTCCGGCCCATGCATCGTCGCGCGGTGCTGGCAGCCTACGGATGGAGCTCCGCCATTTGTGGGGGCCTGTGATCGAAAAATCATAAGCTCTACAAATTAGGACAGGACTGTATGCGTGGACTATTGCTCTTAGTCGGGCTCTTGCTTTTTGGGGTGTTTCCGCTTCAGGCAGGATTAAGCAAGCTGGAAGCTATCAGCATGCTCGAGTCTGGAAATAATGACCGGGCAATCGGCGGGGCGGGAGAGGTCAGCCGCTATCAGATCATGCCCCGCGTCTGGCGTGCCTATACCTCCGCCCGGACCTACGATAACGTGGAGCTTTCCACGCTGGTCGCGTATCGGCACCTTGCTTATTTGGAGAGGGTTTATCGCAACGCCACCGGCCGGGAGCCAAGCGATTTTGACCGGTATGTGCTTTGGAACGCCGGGCCCACCTATTATGCGCGAGTCCGCTTTTCCTCGGCGCGGGTGCATTCCGTCATCCGCGAGCGCGCCTTGCGCTTCGTGAATCTCTGCCAGATGTCCGACGAGCAAGTGCAGGCCTTGCGCCGGAACCATCCGCCCGTCCCCATCCTGATGCAGCCCACTCAAGGGATGCTCGCGATTGGCGTGCTTCCCTAAGCGGCGCTCAAGCGCGGGCGATCATCCGCAGTTCTCTCCATGAACCGCTGCCGATGTGGCCTCGCCAGAGGACTGGGCGCCCGTCCGCCGTAATACTATGGAAGGCGGGCAGTCCAAGACCTGGCGGATTTTCCCATGGCCCCGGTAAACGCGAAGCGTCTTGGCGTGTGGTATTCCGCTGCACTCTGCCGGCCCACTCCAGAACGTATCCTTCCGGTCTATGGTCTCAATGCGTGCGCGAAAGCGGATGGAGGCTCCCCATGAACCTGGTTCAGGGGCGCAATGCGCGCAACTTTCGGGGAAGTCTCATTTTGCGGCGCGCGGCTGTCCCCAGCCGTAGCGAATAGGAACTCGAAAGGCGCCTGGTGGATTCTCCCGTGTGACCGCGCTCCGGGTTAAAATCACGAGGAAGGTTTCATCTTAACGCTCGCTCAGGAGAACGCATTTCCGGATAAAGGGCTGTGGCGGCTGCTCTCAGCCTGCCGTGACCAACCGCATGAGCGACCAGCGCTACTTGATTGTGAACGCCGACGATTTCGGGCTGTCGTCCGGCGCCAACGACGCGATCATTCACGCGCACCGTAAAGGCATTCTCACTTCCGCCAGCCTGATGATGAACGAGCCGGGCTTCGATGAGGCGGTGGCATTGGCCCGAAAGAATCCGCGGCTCGGTGTCGGGTTGCATCTCACTTTGCTCGATGGGCATGCCACGCTGCCGGCCGCAAAAGTCCCCGGCCTTGTCAATGAACGGGGTGAATTCGATTCCAATCCGGCCCGGGTGGGTCTGCGGTATTTTTTCTCGCCCGGGTTGCGCGCCCAATTGCGGAGGGAGATTTTGGCTCAATTCGAAAAATTCCGTTTACTCGGCCTCCCGCTCGACCACGTGAACAGCCACCATCATTTGCACGCCCATCCCACGATTTTCAGGATCCTGATCGAAAACGCGGAATGTCTTGGCATTACCCATTTGCGTTTGCCCTGCGAGCCGTTCCGGATTCACCTTCGTGTGGCGACCTGGCGCTCATGGCGCCATGCCAGCCACGGATTTCTCCACTGGTTGATGGCTGGGCGGGCCCGCCGGGCATTGCGGCGGCTCGATATTAAACATCCCGGCGCGGTGTTTGGCCTCCTTCAGAATGCCCGCGTGGATGAAGGATATCTGCGGCGTCTCCTGCCCCTGCTCCCCAGCGGGGTTTCGGAAATCTATTCACACCCCTCGCTCGATAAGTTTCGCCACGAGATGGAAGCACTGATCAGCCCGCGCATCCGCGACCAGATCGACCAGCTCGGCATCCTGCTGATCCGTTACCAGGATATCTAGGGTCTGTCGCAGAACAGATATCCTTCCCTCCTTTGTCGGAAACCTTGTCGAGTGGAGGGTATTTCGACAAAGTTCGCCGACGAAGTTTCCGACAAAGTTTCGAAACCGACGATTTTGGGACAAGCTCTATCTAACTGTCCGCGCCGGGATGGCGGGCCCGGTCCGGTGATGTGTTTAGCCGAAGCCAGTAGAGCACGAGTATCCTGAGCAATTCCTGGAGCTGGGTCGGGTTGGATGGCTTGACCAAATAAGAGTTGGCGCCGTAGCGATAGGCCTGATCGATGTCGGTTGACTCCTTTGAAGAGGTGAGGACCACGACCAGCGTGGTTTCCAACCCCGGTTCATGGCGGATC
This sequence comes from uncultured Verrucomicrobiota bacterium, assembly GCA_964501475.1. Taxonomy (GTDB): domain Bacteria; phylum Verrucomicrobiota; class Verrucomicrobiia; order Limisphaerales; family CAZCUL01; genus CAZCUL01. The sequence continues at coordinate 7,951 of CAZCUL010000769.1, forward strand.
CACTTCAGCACTTCCAAACCCGGCACAAAAGGAAGCTTGAGATCGAGCAATATCAGGAGCGGCAGGGGATGCATTTGCCGGTCCGCGTAAGCCCCCCGGCCCTTCAGGTAATCCATGGCCTTTCGCCCATCCTGAACCACCTGCATCGGGCTCTGGATGCCCGCGCGGGTTTTGGCCCGTTTCATGAAAAGGACGTCATCTTCGCTGTCCTCCACCAGAAGGATTGTCTCTGAAATCATTCTTAGCTTCCTTTCAATTGGAACCAGAACCGGCTGCCTTGGCCCATTTCGGATTCCACACCCACACTTCCGCCCATCCGTTCGACCGCCTTCTTGACGATGCTCAAACCGATGCCGGTGCCTTCATAGGCCTCCGCCCCATGGATGCGTTCGAAAATCCCAAAAATCCGTTTCAAATCCGGCCCTTCTATCCCAATTCCGTTATCCTCAACCCATACTCGAACCTGTTCGCCACGCTGTTCGGTCCGGACGCGAATTCGCGGCTGTTCCCCGGGTTGAACGAACTTGATGGCGTTGCCAAAAAGGTTCGAGATAATTTGCGATAAGGATGCCTCATGTCCGAGAACATGCAAGAGGGGTTCTTTGATCTCTATCCTGGCCCGGGGCGGCTGGAATTCAGGGAATTGTTGGATAATCTCCTCCACCACCTTTTGCAGGTTTACCGGCTGCAGTTTGATGTCTGCCCGGGCCACTCGGCTGTAAGTAAGGATGTCGCGGATGAGCGAGTCCAGGCGCTGGCTGGCCCGGCCGATCCGCTGCAAGAAGTCTTTTCCTTCCTCGTCCAGTTTGTCCGCGTAATCCTCGATCAGCAGTTGTGAATAGCCCTGCATCGTCCGCAATGGAGCCCGCATGTCGTGCGAAATGCTGTAAGAGAAGGATTCGAGCTCGCCAATGGTCTCGGTCAGGCGAATCGTCCTCTCGGCCACCCGGTCCTCCAGTTCCTGCGCATGCCGGGAAAGGCGCTCCTGGGCGTCCTGCAACGCCTCTTCCATCTGCTTGCGGCTCTCAATGTCCGTGCTGGTGCCGAACCAGTTCAACACTTTGCCGTTCTTGCCCGTAAGAGGCACCGCCCGGGCCAGGAACCAGCGGAAATTCCCGTTGGCGTCGCCGTAGCGAAGCTCCATATCGAGCGGCTTGCCCGTCCGCACCGACTCCTTCCATTTTTCAAAGCACCGATCCACATCCTCGGGATGAACAGCATCCACCCAGCCCAGACCGCAGCTCCTCTCGAGTGTCATGCCCGTGTATTCGCACCAGCGCGAATTCAGGTATTCGGCCTTCCCCTCGGCGTCGAACACCGAGACAATGGCCGGGATGGCTTCGGAGAGCGTGCGCAGCCGCGCTTCATTTTCCTGCAAGGCCCGGTGGCTCTCCTGGATCTGGTCGAGCATGGTGTTGAAGGCTTCCGTCAACACACCCAGTTCATCGTTGCTGGTCTTGACCGCCCGCACCGAAAAATCCCTTTCCACGGAAATCCGCCGGGCCGCGCCGGCCAGATCCAGGATCGGCTGGGAAATGCGGCGCTGAAAAACGTTGGACAAGAAAAACGCCACAACCAGAGAGCCCCCTAAAACAGCGGCCACCACCGCTCCATAGACCGCAAAGCGGCGATACATCTCGCTCAAGTCCGCTTTGATGTAAAGGGTCCCGACGCGGTCGCTTTCTTCGATCACGGGCCGGAAAAGGATCAGCTCGGTTGCCGTAAAATCGATACCGTCGGGCGCCGGTTTGGCGGGAATCGTGTCGGGAGGAGCGTTCGTGGGATAGGTGGCGTGGAGCGTGCCATTGGTGGTGTAGAGGGCGGCAGTGACAATCTCCGGTTCCGCTCGCAGGCTGTAAAGAATCTCGTTGGCTGTTTTTCGATCGTCGTAAATAAGGCTGGTGGTGCTGTTGTCGGCCACGATCTCGGCCAGCGTGGAAAGATTCTGGGTGGTGGTGCGCCGATAGGCATACAACTCGTAGGTGAGCAACGCCAGGCAGGTCAGCAGCAGCACCGCCACCGTCGTCAACAAAATGACGCGCACCAGCCTTCGCTTGATGGATGTGGTTTGCGCGCGCATGGCTCAGTTCTTAGCCGGGACGATTTCGGCCACCTGCAGCAATCGGGCGCTGAGTTTGATGTTTTGCGCCCTGACTGCGCCGAGGTTGATTTTCAATCGGATTTTGCCTTCTTCGTTTCGAACGAAAGTCACCATGCCGCCCTCAGTGGAGAAATCATCGAAGTCCGCAACGGTCAAGGTCGGTTGGTCCTTTATCCTGGTAAAAATGTGTTTCAGCTCCCCTTTTTCGCTCGAGCTGACAAACAGGATGTGACAGGGTTGAATCCCTCCCGGAGTCCGGTATCGCTCGACCACAATGCGGCGGCCGCCCACGGTTTCCCGTTGGACGGTCGTGTCCAGGACCCGCCCGAAGGGATCGCGTCCCACAATTCCGATAATGATCGGGCTCTGCGGAGTGCTGAACGCCGCCGGCGGCCATTCCACAAACCGGGCGAGGTGATAAAGCAGCGCAGCCTTCAGATCGTATTCCTTGACCTGGCCCTGCGAGGTGACATTCGAGCCGAGGCAAAGCGCCAGCAACAGGCACGAGGATTTACAAAAAACGCGCCCGCAGCGCTTCGGGTTGAATGGAAGATGGCTCGCTGCGGGCTGCATCAGAATCGCCAGGTAAATTTTCCGTAAACGCCGCGCTGAACTTCAGGCTGATTGGCCGCTCCGCCAAACTCCGGATGGCGATCGTCCAGGAGGTTTTGGCCCACAACGGCCAGTTCGAGATCATGGCGCGGGCGCCAGGCCAGGACCAGGTCCAGCGCCACATAACTCGGAATCGGTGGATTCGGCAGGCGATCCACATAGCGCACGATCCCGTTGAACTCCAGATTGCCCGGCAGGTCCATTAGGGATTGAAACGTGGCCATGTGATGCGGATCGTTTCCCTCCAACGAACCTCCGCTCGTATCCAGACTGCCCTCCTCCGCGCGCAAATCCTTGTCGAAATAGGTATAACTGCCGCTCAGGCGCCACCAGTCCGTCATTTGAAATTTGACCGCAATTTCAGCGCCGTAGGTTTCGCCTTCGTGGCGGTTCATGGGCATCAGCGGAATGGGCGCAGGAGGCTCGGGTTCGAGCGAACGAATATCGTCGTAAACATTGTAGAACCCCGCTACGTCCACAAACAGTCGTTTGTGCGGCTGAATGCGGTAGCCCAATTCATAGGCAATCAGTTCCTCCGATTGGAAATCCCGG
>CAZCUL010000770.1:0-9037 GCA_964501475.1 uncultured Verrucomicrobiota bacterium
CCCCTCCCGACAAATTATACCCGGGAGAATATCAAAGCTTTAGCCTCCCGCCCGATCACGACAATTGATGGACACCCTTCGGTTTCTATCGTTCAGCGTGCTAAATGCCCCTCCCTCTCAATTTCCGTCTCGCTGTTCAAAACACTGCCACCAGTTCTCTTGCTCTGTTTTGTTCACGCCTTACAAACAAGAGAATCCCCCGCCCAGGCAGGTCTTTGTGCGGGGGGCCTGATTTAGCCCGACTTTCTCAACTGAGGGGCGGAACTGACTTTTTTTGGTTGCCAGGGCGTCGCAAGTCCCGCGGATTCAACGGACCTTCGCCAGAAAAGCTCTGTAGTATAGACCCAGCCTCTTCTCAGCCGCCGCTTTCTGTGCATGATCGGGGGCTGTCATGTTTCTCAAATGCAATCGGCGTTTCAAAAATGGCAAGGAGCATCGGTACTGGCGCATCGTCGAATTGCGCCGCTGTGCCGGCGGCCAGGTTGCGCAACGGCCCGTGCTTTATCTGGGCGAGATCAATGACAGTCAGTGCGAGAGTTGGTGCCGCACTATCGAGGCCTTCGATCCGCTGCGGGAGCGCACGTTGCCGCTGGCCATCTTTCCGGCGGATCAGCCGCTGCCCGATCACGCGGCGAGCTTGGGCGTGTAGGTGCATCTGGAGCGGATGGAGCTGTACCGGACCCGCCAATGGGGGGGGGCGTGCTGGCTGGCCACTCAACTCTACGAACAACTCGGGCCGAATCACTTCTGGGTCGAGCATCTGCCCGACAATCGCGAGGGCACTGCTGGCGCGACATTTGCAAACACTCGTTTGTTATCGGCTCATCAATCCGGGCAGCGAATGGCGTTTGCACCGGCTCTGGTTCGAGCAGAGCGCGATGGGCGATTTGCTCGGAGGCGACTACGGGCTGGTGGAGAAGAACGTGCTCTACCGCATGCTGGACAAATTGCCGGCGCTCTTCTCGCACTTGCAGTTGCGTTGGCGGGATTTGTTCGGCGCGAAGTTCGAGGTGTTGCTCTACGATCTGACTTCGACTCATTTCGAGAGCGCGCCGCCGGAAAATGAAAGCGATAAACGCCGCTTCGGTTACAGCCGCGACCAGCAGCGCGACTGCGTGCAGGTGGTCATCGCGCTCATTGTCACGCCCGAAGGTTTTCCCATCGCTTACGAAGTCCTGCCCGGCAACACCTCTGACAAAGCCACGCTCAAAACTTTTCTGGAAAGGATCGAAAAGCAATACGGCAAAGCCGAACGCATCTGGGTGATGGACCGCGGCATCCCCACCGAAGCGGTGCTCGCAGAAATGCGCCAGAGCGATCCGCCAATTTATTATCTGGTGGGCACGCCCAAAGGACCGATTGAGCCAGATCGAAGCGCAATTGCTCCCACTGGACTGGCAGGCGGTGCGGCCCGGCGTGGAGGTCAAACTCCTATCCAAAGACAAGGAACTTTACCTCCGGCCCGCAGCCGTGATCGGGTGCACAAAGAACGTGCCATGCGCCAGCGCCAAATCCGGGCGCTCTGCCAACGCCTGGCCAAACTGCGCCAGATGACTCTGACCCCGCGCCAGCTCCTGCTCAAACTGGGCGACGCCCGCGGCCGCTACCGCGCGGCGTGGCGCTTGTTGGAGATGCAACTGCCCGCGGCCGGATCAGTCGGGCCGGCGAGTTTTTTCTTTCGATTGAATCGCGCCAAACTGCGCGCGGTGCGCCGGCGCGAAGGCCGCTACCTTTTGCGCACCAACCTGGTTGGACTCGACCCGGCCCAGTTGTGGCAGTTCTACATTCAACTCATCGAGATCGAAACCGCCTTCAAAAACCTCAAAGACGGCCCTGCGCCCCATCTACCATCAATTGGAACAGCGAGTCGAAGCGCACATCTTCGTGGCGTTCATCGCCTATTGTTTGCACGTCACCATGCGCGCCCGATTGCGCCCGTTGGCCGGCGGACTGACCCCGCGCGCAGTGCTGGATAAATTTGCGGCCGTGCAAATGCTCGACGTGCACTTCCCCACCACCGACGGGCGCGTGCTCATCCTCTCGCGCTACACCCACCCGGAGCTGGACCAGAAAATCCGGCTGGAGCGACTGGGGATGAACTGGCCCGCCGCGGATCACCGCCGCCGGTCAATTGCTGCGCTGAAACGGTCGCGCACCAGACGGCCCCATGTAGTGGAGGCCTTTGGCATCGTCCGCCGTTTTACAACCACTTACGCCTCATCGCCCCTCCAGTTGAGAAAGTCGGGTTAGGGCAGGGGGGGACAAAACAATCAGAGGGGCTGAGCATGTGCGCGCTGGCCACAAGAGGCTTGTGAATAACTTAGGGTTGACCGAAAGCCGAAATTAAACTGCACTGACTGGCAGTCCAGAGGTTGTTCCTGAAAGAAACCAAGCGCTGTCGGCCGGATCGCTGCGGGCGATATCGACGCCCCGCTTGACGCCAAGGAGCAGGAACCACCGGGACATCGGGAGCGGGGTCATCAAAGACCCCGCTCTCAGCAATATGGAAGCCGAAGGGTGTCCCTCAATTGTCGTGATCGGGCGGGAGGCCAGGGCTTTTGATATTTTCTCTGGCATCGTTCAGCGCGCAAAAAAATCCCCCCTCCTCTCTCAGCTTCCATGTCACTCACGGTCACTACTGTCGCCCAGGCGTTCGGTCAAAAGGGCTTCCAACCTGGCCTGGCGGTTGAAGTCCTTTAATCGTTTCCTGCAAGCGCTGAACTTCGGGGTCGTTACCGAGCCGCTGCGCCAGCACAAGCATTCTCTCGTAAACCCACAGCACATCAGAATAGTCCGGGAATTCCCGTAGCAATTGCTCGTACGCTTCGTAAGCCTGCTGGTCGCGACTGTAAGCCGTGCAGAGCCTCGCGACCGTCAAAAGCAGCCGCAGCTTTTGTTGTGGCGAGGGCTTCAGCCTGAGGGCGCGCGAATACAGGTCCAAGGCATCTCCGAAAGACAATCGTTTCCAGTAAAGATCCGCCAGTTTCTCTGTCAGAACGGCGCTTTCCCGCGTCGTCGGCACCGATTCCAGATAGTCGACGACCTCTCTCAGAGGCCGATTCACAGCGAGATTCAGATTCACGACCCGCAGATGAGACCATTCGATCAATTCGCTTTTTCTGGCAGCCAAGTCCTCGTGCAACTCGCGCGGATGCCTCCGAAACGGCCGGAATAGCGGGTCTCCGACAGCGATGTTTTGCCACGATAAAACACGCTGGCTGGCGTAGGCTGCTTCTCCAAAACTGAGCCGCTGGAAAATGAGTCTCGAGAGAAGAACGGGCAAATCGGGCGTCGCGCTCAAGTAGGGTTCAAAGACGCTCCCCATCGTAGTGGTCGCTCCTCTGACCAGTAATGGCCCGACCCACTTTGCATCAGGCGATCGGATCGTCTCGGCGCTGAACGAGTGCAAATGATAAGCGAAAGCGCCCGGCATGAACTCGACATTTGGCCTCATGAAAGGCCCGGAGACCTCCCCGTCATACCAACCGGCATAAAACACCACATGACTCAACGGGTAACTCGCTGGAAAAGTTTCGGGTTTCTCGTCCACGTCGGTGTCATAGCCGCCCCGCGCCGTGACAAGGGCAGCACCACGCATCCATTGATCGCCGAGCAAATAACCGCCGTTTGTGATCCCACGAGCGTCGATATAAGCGCGGCCCCAAAGCCCGTTGGTTTCCGCTTCTATGGCTTTATCGACGAGCCCACGGGCGATCGCGGGCGAGGGTCCATCCAACCGCGTGACCAGTAAGACACCATTCGTTGGGTGTAAAGGATAGGCGTTTGTCGCGCCATAAGCAGGATTGGGAATCGGCCCGGTCCAGCGAAACTCTCCGAGGCCCCTCATGGGCAGGCAGGCCAAATCGCTGTCCACCGAGGCTTCGTTCCTTCGCAATTCGGCTTGCATGGTCTCTGTCCCCTTCTCCGAAAGCTTCGGATCCGGAAGAATCTTTGTCGGGACGCCGTAACACAACAGGACGTAACGAACACGCGTTTCAGTGACGCGGCGCGATTCGCCGGTGTCCCGGGAAGGCGTCCGGTCCGTATCAAACTGCCAAAGTTGGCCATCCTCCAATGCCTGTGACAGGGGCTCCCACAAGCTTTGGATGAATTCCCGGCGCGTCATGGATTCGCTCGTCGGCAGTTCAAAACCCAGCACCTGGGTGGCAGGTACCGCCCGCTTTCGAGCATAATGATCTGCCACCTCCTTGGACTCCGGCATTTTGCTGTTGTAAACGACCAGCACGCTCGATCCGGTTTCGGTGTTTGTCAGATCCGCTGCCAGAGCCGCCGGTGCATACAGGATGGCAGGGAGAATGCCCCGGAACCAAGGATGGGAGAAAACAGGTTTCATCTAATCCAGCTCTATTCGCAAACCATCGTACGCCAACTCAACTCCAAGCGGCAATTCTGCCCGAACGATGTCGTGATCATAATCGTGCGTTAAATGTGTGAAGAACGTTTGTGTCGCACCGATCCTGCGAGCCGTGGCCAGCGCCTCGTCCAGGCACATGTGCGTGGGATGCGGATCGCGACGCAACGCATCCAGAACAGCGACCTCTACTTCCCGGATGGCGTTTACCACGTCCGGAGGAACTTCTTTGCAGTCGCTCATGTAGGCCAGACGTTTTCGCCCCTGCTGCGCAAATAAATATCCATTGGTAAGGGTCTTGCCGTGCGGCAGCGAAAATGGGGTGATTTCCAGGTCGCCAATGATAAAGGGGCCGTTGATCACGTGTTGCTCGGGAATGAAGTACCCTTTTGGCCAGGGTCCGTCGTGGAAGGCAAATGCGAACACGCGCTGCAGATCGCGCATGGTGGCCTCGCTCGCGTACACCGGAAGCGCCTTGCCTCCACGCAAATCGCAAAATCGACGGCAATCATCCAGACCCATGACATGATCCGCATGGGAATGGGTGAATACTACAGCGTCCAGCCACCGAATATTCTCGCGCAAAACCTGCAATCGAAATTCCGGCGTTGTATCCACCACGATCTTCGCTTTCTCCGTGGCCACGTAGATCGAGGGGCGCATCCGATGGTTCTTGGGATTGGCCAGAAACTCCGGCGGGTAATCCTTCCCGATAATCGGGACTCCCTGCGAGGTGCCGGAACCCAGAAAAATCAAGCGGAATGCCATGGTCAATGCCTTTGCGCGGGCGCTGTCTTGCAACTTCTCTTGGTTGGTGAACCGCGCAGCAGCCTGCAGCGGCGCGCACCCCCCGGCGCGTTCAAATTTCTTTTGCGCAACCTCGGCATAATCGCCAGATTCGACCGGAAAACAACCGTAAATAATCTCAACGCGCGCTCTATCGCCATGCTGACGACGCTTCGCATTAAGAATCTCGCGCTGGTGGCAGAACTGACTCTGGATATTCAGCCCGGCCTGAACATCATTTCCGGAGAGACCGGCGCGGGTAAATCCATCATTACTGGCGCTCTAGACCTTGTGCTGGGTGGGAGAGCAGATCGAATGTTGATTCGGAGCGGCGCCGATACCTGTTCGGTCGAGGGCCTTTTCGACACTGCTCGTCTTGACGCATCCCTTAAACTTTTCCTGGAAGAGAATGGGCTGGATCCCTGCGAGGAAGGGCAACTTGTCCTGAAACGGGTTATCACTCAGGCCGGATCCAATCGCCAGTTCGTGAATGGATCGCCTACGACGCTGGCGGTTCTGGCGACCCTGGGTCAACGGCTGGTGGACCTTCACCGCCCGCACGACCGTCAGTCTCTGTTCCAGGCCGCCGATCAGTTGGCCATCCTCGACGCGTACGGGGACCTGGCGGAAAAGCAAGAGCGCGTGGCGGCCCTCGTGCGCCGCCGCAATGTCCTGGAGGCCGAGAAGGGCCGGTTGATCGTGGATGAGCAAAGCTACGCGCGGCAGCTCGATTTGCTCCGTTTTCAAGTCCATGAAATCAACAGTGCGAACCTGAGGGCCGACGAGGAAGCCGATTTGCTGGACCAACACCAACGAGCCAGCAATTCAGCACGGCTGCTCGAACTCGCCCAATTGGCCATGGCCCTCCTTTCAAACAACGAGGACTCTTTGATTATGCAGGCAGGAACCCTGGGCCGGGTGATCGCGGATTTGCAACGGATCGATCCGAAGCTTGCGTCGCTTTCCGACCTTCATTCCCAGGCGGTTGCGCTCTTGAACGAATTGCAGCGGGAGCTTTCGCATTACGCCGACCGGCTGGAACTCGATCCGGAAAGGTTAAAAGAATTGGAGCAGCGGCTGGATATTATTCAGTCGCTCAAGCGCAAATATGGCAGGACGCTTCAGGAGATAATCGCCTTTGGCGAAGAGGCGGCGCGGCAATTGCGCGGCCTGGAAGCGCACGATGAAGAGTTGGCTCGCATTGACGCAGCCTTGAACGAGCTCAACACCCAGCTTTGGCAATGCGCCCATGATCTATCGGCGCGCCGCCAAAAGGTAGTCTCCCAACTGAGCAAAGCAGTTGTCCGAGAACTGGCGACCCTTGGTTTTCAGCAAAGCCACTTCAATATCGCGATCTCGTCCCTGGCTGCACCGGAGGAAAGCAGCAGTGCGCACCGCATTGCCGCCACTGGTTTGGACGTAATCGAGTTTTTGTTCACACCAAACCCCGGCGAACCGCCGCGCCCTTTGCGGGCGATTGCTTCCTCCGGGGAGATGGCCCGGGTCATGTTGGCGCTCAAGTCGGTCCTGGCTGCGGAGGACAGTATTCCGGTGTTGGTTTTCGACGAAGTCGATGCCAACGTGGGCGGCGAAACAGCACGAGCCGTCGGTGAGAAGCTTCGGCAGATTTCCCAAAGTCACCAGGTGCTTTGCATTACTCACTCGCCGCAAGTGGCCGCTTGCGCCTCTGCCCATTACGTCGTTTCCAAACGCTTGGAGGCCGGGCGCAGCCTCACCGATATCGTCCTGGTCGAAGGCAAAGAGCGGATCACTGAACTGGCCCGAATGTTGGGTGGCCAAAGCGACGCGGCGCTCGCCCACGCAGAAGCGTTGATGCGCCAGGAGGGGGAACGCAGTGGTTCACCACCCGCGCCTCAAGGACGCAGAGACCATCGCTGTCTTGCCAAAAGGGAGCGCTGACTTAGATTGGGACCATGCAATTGCCATCCGAAGTGCCGGTAATGACCTTGCCGAGCGCAACGCTCTTTCCCCAAGCCTTGCTCCCACTTTACATCTTTGAACCTCGTTACCGTAAAATGGTAGCCGACTCCCTCAAGGCGCATCGCATGTTCTCCGTCGCGATGCAAAAACCGGGTTGCGTCCGGGAAAGTCCCTGCAGCGTTGCCGGACTGGGACTGATTCGCGTATCGGTAGATCACGCCGACGGTACTTCCCACCTGATTTTACAGGGGATCGCCCGCGTCGAATTGAAGGCGGCCGTTCGCTATAAGCCATATCGGATTCAGCGCATAAAGCCCTTGCAGGCGGACTCACTCGACACGGTTGTCGTCGATGCCTTGCGGGCCAAGGTGCAGGAACTGGTGCGCGAACGCCTCGAGATCGATCCGCTCCCGTTGCCGCTTTTTCAGGAATCTGCGGCCGGCAAATTTAAATCCGGAGGAAAGAGCGCCAATCAGCTTCCGGTCAAGGATGTGATGACTTACCTGGATGACCTGTCGGACGCAGACCAGTTTGCCGACCTTGTTTCGTGCGCGCTGCTCTCGAACGCGCTGGATCGGCAAACGATTCTGGAAACGCTGCACCTGGAGAAACGTCTCCGGCGGCTGATTCGTTTTTTGATGGCCGAAGTTGCCCGGTGCAGGGATAAACGCCGTTCATGAGATCAATTCACCCCCGCCCCTGTTATGCCTGAACCCAGCCGTGAAGAACTGATGTCGGCCCTGTTTCAGGGCATGGTTTTGCAACAGGCCAATATGGCCCTGATGTGCCTGGGCAAAATGCCTCATCCCCAAACCGGCCAGACTGGCCGGGATCTGGAGGCAGCCCGCTTCTTCATTGATCAACTGGAGATGATCGAAGTCAAAACCAAGGGCAACCTCAGCCAGGAAGAGGAACGCTTCCTCAAGCAAAGTCTGACCGATTTGCGCATGGCTTTTGTAGAGGCGATCGGCGAAGCGCCCGCCGCGGCCGCCCCTGAAGCCGCCGCGTCGAGCCCAGGTCCGCGGTCCGGCACCGGTTCAGCGGAGCCCCCTTCGCCGACCCCGGCGGAGAGCGAGGCGGAATCGCGGAAGAAATTCAGCAAAAAGTATTAGCTCCGACGCGTTCGGCCCCATTTCAAGTCCGGGATGGACAGAAACAGTGTGGTTTGTCGTGTGGCTGAATCGAGCGCGGCCCGGCCATTTCTTCATGCGCATGGCCTGCCCTATAATAGCTAATCTCTTCAGGCGGCTTTGTCCGTTCGTCCAAGAGGTCCCTGCGAGGCCCTCAAGTTATTGCAATCGTCCTCCAATCATCCTACGTTCCGCGCGCATGGTTCGCTTGGTGCTTTTCGATATCGATGGCACGCTTATTCACACAGGCGGCGCCGGTGAAAAGGCTTTTGGGCGCGTCTTCGCTTCTCTCTTTAATGTCCCCGGAGGAACGGAGCGACTGCAGTTCTCGGGACGCACCGACCCTGCCATTGTGCGGGAATTTTTTGTCTTGAATGGGATCGAGCCGAGCCCGGCCAACTTCATGCGTTTTTTCGAAGCCTATGTTTTCTGGCTCGAACAGATGCTGAGCCAGTTGCCGGGCCACGTTCATTCCGGCGTCCACCAGTTGCTGGACGAGCTTAAGGCGCTTCCGAAACCGCCGCTGATTGGCTTGCTCACCGGCAATGTGCGGCTCGGGGCCGAGATTAAACTGAGCCACTTTGGCCTCTGGCACCTTTTCCAGATGGGCGGCTTTGGGGACGATCATGAGGATCGTAATGTCATTGCCGGGATTGCCCGGGACCGGGGCGGGCATTTTCTCCAACACCCTCTCGAGGGCAACGAAGTGCTGGTCATTGGCGATACGCCTCTCGACGTCGCGTGCGCGCGCGCGATTGGGGCACGGGTGCTTGCCGTTGCCACAGGGAAATATCGATTGGACGAGCTG
>CAZCUL010000771.1:0-6663 GCA_964501475.1 uncultured Verrucomicrobiota bacterium
TCGAGCGCCTCGGGCCGCAGCAATTGGCCGAGCTGCGGGTCCGCCACCAAAAGGTCGCTCATGGCGCGCGAGCCGCTGAACAGGGCCGCCAGGACCCGGGCCTGTTCCGCGCCGGCCCGGGTGTAATCCGCGGGCCCTTCAGCCAGGCGCCGCAGATAGTGGCGCACCCGGTCCGGCTCCGCGGCCGTGCTGATGGCCTTTTTCCAATGAGGAGGTTCGGAAGTGGATTTTGCCGCCATCGAATCAAACAGAGAGGGTTTCGAGTTTCACCTCGGCTGCCGCGGCGTGCATTCCTCGTTTCAAGCGCGTAAAGAGCCCCCACCAAAAGCCCAGGCCATAAAAGATGTGGGTGGCCACGATCAAGGGAGCAGCCAACAGGCTTTTGCCCGGACCATGGTCGCGGCTGGAGAGGAGGACCTGCGCGAGGACAGCCGCCAGGTAGAGTCCGAGCGGGATAAGACCGAACCGGCCCAGCAGGGGAAGGCACAAGAGGTAGAGGCAAAAGAGCGGCGGAACAAAGTTCAAGGCCGACCCCAGCGTGGGATGAAGCCGGAATTGTTCGGCCCGGCCACGTCCATAGTTCATCAGCATTTTGAGAAACGCGAACAGGGTCGCGCGCGGGCGCCGATGCACGACCAACTCGGGATCGTAAATCAGGGCGCCACCGCGGCGTTGGATCTCGTCCATGAGCGCGTTCTCTTCGTTCGGGTAAAGGGTCTCGTCGAAACCGCCCACCTCCAGGAGCGCCTCCCGCCGGGCCAGCAGATTGCAGAGGATCAATTCCTTTTCGTTCGACTTTCGCGCGCTCCCCACCTGCTGGTAACGCGCCCGGCTGGGGCCAAATGCAAGCCAACTGCTGAGCGTGACTGCGAACACCCGTTCCAGAAAAGGCGCCCCGGCCGGACAGAGATTCGGACCGCCCACCATCTTTACCTCCGGCCGCTCGAAGTGCTTCAGAGCCTGGCGGAGATTCCCTGGCTGAGGAACAGAATCGTCGTCCAGGAAATAGACCAATTTCCCGCGGGCGGCCCGAAGAGCGGCATTCCGCTGCACGGCCGGTTGGCGCCCGCGTGCTACCAGCACCTCGATTTTCGAGGGCGGATAATCCATCCCGCTGATCCCGCGCGTGGCAGCGATTTCCGACTGGCCGGGACGGGTTGGGATGATGACCGTGACAGACGGCAGCTCATCGTTCACGCCCTAAGCTAAGCGATCCGACCTTTGAACCGCAATGCCGCGGTGCAAACTCGGCAACCTCGATGGGTGATCCGCAAGAAAGTTTCCCACAGGATTCTACCTCTTCTCATGCGGCCGCTTTTGAAAAGCCTCCAGCCATCCCAACGTTAAAACGTCCTGGATGCGGGCCGAATCGCGGAGTTCCCGCGGGGTCGTCCCCCAATAAAATCCGAGCCAGCCATCGGCTATGGATGCCGAGCGTTCGATGAATTCGGTCAACTCTTGCGGGGAGCATTTCAACGGGAACATTTCTTCAATCAGCAGCGGTTTCCCGACATCAAATCCCCGCAGCGTCTCCAGTGCTTCGTCCACTCTGCCGTTTTCCGGGTAGAGATGAACGCTTAGAAAATCCAAAGCTCCGGCGATCTTATCCGGCTCGTATCCCGATTGGAGACCCGGCTGCTTCAGGCTCCAGGGCACCAGGCCCACGGTAATCAAGTGCCGGTCGTCCAGTTTCCGAATCGCCCGGGTCAAATGTTCGATCCACGCCCGGGCCATTTCCGGCCGGTCGCGTCCGGCGCGTTCCAAGGCGATGAACTGAACGAAATGTTTGTCGGCAAACGCCGGCCCGAGCCAATCGTCCTGCTTCGTGTCTCCCGTGGGAACAACCGGCTCGTTCATGAGATCGTAGCAAAAGATCGCCGGACTCCCTTTGCAGGCGCGAGCAATTGCCTCCCAGAAACGGGCCTGCGCCTCCCAGCGCTTGTCCGTCTCGAGTGCGTCATACCATGCCGGAACATCCTCTTTGTGATAGCAGCCCAAGCCGGTGATATCCAAATAGAGCCCGAGCTTTTCAGCCAGGGCGACGAGGCGTTTGAGTTGCCGGAGCGACTTGGGATTGGGTTCGTCTGGACCGCCCATGAACCGGCCGAACTGAAGGTGGATTCGCACGACATTCGCGCCAAGCTCCTTCATCTCTCCAAAGTCCTCCTCCACCCTGGTCCACTCAGAGTCCCAATAGTCTTCAATCAAGCGCCCCGCTCCATCGTGATCGTAATTGAAGCCCCAGGGGATGAAAGCCCGTCCCGACTTTTCCAGAACGAACCCGCGGCCGTCTTCCGCCACTCGCACCCATTCCATCGCGTCAGTGGCTGCGGCTTCTACCGCTCCGCGCCCGAAAGTGGCGAGCGCAACCAGAAGCAATCCCCGCCAAAGCCGGTTCAGTCGCTGCCTCATCACACCAGCAGATGGCGAGAAACTTCTTCTGTCGATGAAAATTGACGCGCACGCGGGAGCGGGCCGGGAGCGAGCGTCTCGAAGACCAGGAGCGCGGCAAGGGCATTGCGAAAGACGCCGGAGGCGATATTTTGAACCGGCACTCTTAAACCGTATGAAATTCCGTGCGCGCTGCTGGTGGCTGATTTTGCCCTGCCTGTTTGGGTTAACCTGGGCGGGCGGCCGCGAATGGAGGCAGCAGCGGCATCAAGCCAAGCTCTGCGCCCAGGAATATGAACCGCCCCCGCCAGGCATGGTCTTTGTGCCGGCCGGTGAGTTCTGGATGGGCAGCGGTGATTGGAAGGCGGAGCCGGACGAGAGACCGTTTCGCAAAGTTTTCGTAGCCGCGTTCTACATCGATCAGTTCGAGGTCACCAATCGCCGCTACAAGGAATTCAAGAAGGAACACCGCTATCCCCCGGGCGAGGACGATCTGCCTGTCACGTTCGTGCTCAAGCGTGACGCGGAGGAGTTCTGTCGCCGGGCGGGCCGGCGTTTGCCGACGGGTCCGGAATGGGAAAAGGCAGCGCGAGGCACCGATGGCCGGGTCTATCCCTGGGGCAACGAGTTCAGCGCCGGCCGCGCGAACATCGAGCGGCGAACCCGCGCGGCCGGAACGGTTGCGCCGAATTGCCAATCGCCAGTTCTCGCCTCGAAGGGCAAGCTTCCCGGAGGCAGCTTTCCGAAAGGCGCGAGTCCCTACGGATGCCAGGACATGGCCGGCAACGTTTGGGAGTGGGTGAGCGATGTTTGGATGGACGAAGGTATCCTCGGGCTGCATCGGAACGGTGACGCTCGCGGCATTATTCGCGGAGGCGCCTACAGCTACAGTCCTCTTCAAGCGCGCACATCGTATCAGGGCTTCGAGGCGCCTGGAGCGACGTGCCATGACGTGGGTTTTCGCTGCGCAATGGATGCAGTCGCCAGGCGCAGGTAGTTCCAGGGCCGCCGAAAGCCATTTTCGAGGATTGAACCGCCTGTTCTCGTTAGGGACCATTAGAGACCACGGCCTTTGGGGAGATCCGAGGGTCGAAGAGGAGCGAATGAAATAGAAGACTTGCGTTGATTCCATTCGCTCGTACAAGATCGTGATCGAGCGGGCGCGGCAACCCGTTGGCATTTTCGAAGCACGGACGATGGGAATTTACAGGCGGATTGAACCGCTACCAGCATATGCCAACCAACCAGACAAAGAGGGCGCGCGTTCTTGTGGTCGATGATGATCCGGACACGCGAACTATGATCGCGAACCTGTTGTCCGAGGCTGGATACGAGACCGCCACCGCCAGGTCGGGCCAGGAGGGGTTTAAGATCCAATGCGAATGCCCGGCGGACCTTGTGGTTCTCGACATGGTCATGCCGGACAAGGACGGCGTCGAAACCACGGTCCAGTTCTTGCGCAGTTATCCGCGCGTCCCGATTCTGGCAGTGTCCGGCGCAGTGACGCGGGACAATCTGCTCCGGGCAGCCGAACAACTGGGCGCTTCGCGGACGCTCAGCAAACCGTTTTTACCCGACGAACTTCTGAAAGCGGTCGAGGAGTTGTTGGGGTTTAAATAGTTTCATCCGGTCCGCCGCTTGGCGGGCTGCCCGGTCTTGCAGGCATCACGTGCTGCGATCTCGCGCTCGGCAGACAGCGGGCGTTTCATCCTTCCGCTTCAATGAGAGGGAGTCTTGAAGTCGGGGTAAATGGCAAAATTGTCGAATTGAAACATGCCTTCGCCGATGGCGATGAATCCGGGCTGGCCTCGTTCCAACTTGTCTTCTTTGATGGTTTTAATCAGCGCGCGATCAACGAACAAATAAAACCGGTCTCCTTTGGCCACCAGCGCCAGATTCACGAACCCGTCCGGTGTTCCGGGCGGCAATCGAATCGAATCGAGCGTGATGTAGCCGTGCGCGTTTCTTTTGCGGAAAGTTACCGTGCGATCGTTCTGGAGGACGAACGCGTAAAAGAACTTTCTCTCATCGTCGTAACGGTAGAGCAGCCCGGCCCCGGAATCGGTGGTGACATTGATGGCGTCCACCTTCACATCCACCGCCACAAGCCGTTCGGAAAGGCCCTGGCCGCCCAGCCCAATATAGAAGTACTGGACGGCATCGGGCTTTGACCAGTTGCTGATGCGGTAAACCCCTCCGTCCAGAGCGCCTTGCCAGCAATCTTCCCTGCCGACGATCAGGTTGCCTGCGAAGATCTGCCGCAGGGTTTCCGGACTTGCGTTAGGCGCGCTGAACGGCTCAATGTAATCGGGTTGAAGATTCGCCCACGGAACGATCAACTCCCCCGCCGAATCCGAACCCCTTAAGGTCAGCCGGATGGGAGCAGCCGCCTCGCCGGACTTGACGCTCCGCTCGCAGCTCTTGGCGCCGCTCACCGCCCGAACAACCCAGGATTCCTGGTCGCCCACCTCGATGGTAAACCATCCAGTGGCGTCGGTGACTTTTTGGCGATCCACCCCTTCGACAAACACGGTGGCATTGGGTACTGGAGTGCCCTCGGGAGTCAGCACGTTGCCGGTCAGGCTGCGTCTGCCTCCGTGCGACACGCGGCTATAGGAGCGAATCAACAAAAGCAGCGTGGCCAGAAATCCGGCAAATGCCCCGCCAAACTCCGCCTGATCGGCGGCCGTGGGAAAGGCAATCTTCATCACCGCGGTGGTCTGGAAAATGCCAAACAGAACCGCGGCGACAATCAGGCTGACGAAAACAAACGCAATATAGATGGTGGCCGTGCTGTAGCGTTCGCCATACCGCTCGAACCATTTGCTCATTTCCTTATTCATGGTCCCGGAGCATTCGCGGATGGCATCATAAGGCGATCCTTCGGTGACATAAAGAGTGAAGATGGCGCGCCTGCCAGAGGGCAAAGCGATCCGTTATGGCCCCGGCCAGGGCCGGAGCGGTGCTTCGCTGTCTCCATCCCTGGCATCCATGCTTGCGAGGCCCCGAGAGTCGCTTACCCTCGTCGTATGGGTCAGACGGCGCAAATGATCAAAGCCAAATCGCGATATCGGAGGGCCCGGCGACTTCGCGATGTTCCGACCGTGGACGAGGTGATGGCGGAGGAACGATCTGCTGCATTCACCAGGCGCAGCATCAAGGCCAGCGCCAAGCTCTCAGGTCTGAAGCTGGCCGTCGCGATGATGGATTTGACCACACTCGAGGGCAAGGACACGCCCGGCAAGATTGCCTACCTTTGCCGTAAAGCCCTGCAACCGCTCGACCCGAAATACGGCGTTCCGTGCTGCGCCGCTGTCTGCGTCTATCCGAACCTCGTGAAGTATGCGCGCCGGTTTCTGGGCGAGGATTCACCTGTGAAAGTTGCTTCTGTTGCGACCGGGTTTCCCAGCGGCCAATATCCGCTCCGCACCCGGATCGAGGAGACCCGCCGCGCGGCCCGCGACGGCGCGGACGAGATTGACATGGTCATCGACCGGGGCGCCTTCCTGGCCGGAGAGCATGCGCAGGTTTTTGACGAAATTGCGGCCGTGAAAGCGGCCTGTGGAAACGCGCGTCTCAAGGTCATCCTTGAAACAGGCGAACTGGTTACCTCCGATAACGTGCGTCTGGCCAGCCAGATTGCGATGGAGGCTGGCGCAGACTTTATCAAGACCTCGACCGGCAAGGTTCAACCGGCGGCCACCATGCCGGTGACCCTGGTGATGCTGGAGGCGATCCGGGATTTTTTCTTTGCGACCGGCGTGCGGATCGGGATGAAGCCCGCAGGCGGGATTCGCACCGCCAGGCAAGGGCTGGCCTATCTGGTTATGGTGAAGGAAACACTCGGAGACGATTGGTTGACGCCGGACCTCTTCCGCTTCGGCGCGAGCACTCTGGTGAACGATGTTCTGATGCAGATCGTGAAGACCGTGGAAGGCCGTTACCAGAATGCGGATCATTTCTCCCTGCCCTGATTGGTCCGAATGCACGCCCGGATTCTTGGGGGGGAGGCTCTCCATGAACCTCCTCTCCCTGAAACTGCTAGGGACATTGCGCTGCGATGTCCCCGCCCGCGCAGCAGCGGGCGGAATGGCTGCGCCGCTGAACGCGGCGCTGACGGCAGCGCCGTCCAGCACCGCAAAGCGGTGCCAGAAGGTAGCCGGAGGTCGCAGCGTAGCGGAGACCTCCGGAAAGGGTTGGCAAAGAAGCAGCACCCCAGCGGGGTGCCAGACGGTGCACCAAAAGCGGGTGCCAGAGTTTTCTCTCCGACAT
>CAZCUL010000772.1:0-3952 GCA_964501475.1 uncultured Verrucomicrobiota bacterium
CGCAGGTAATCAAGCGCCGCTGGAATGGGATCGAGATACTTGCGCTGGCCGGTCTCGCCGTAAAGCAGCAGCAAGGTCTGGAGCGCGCCCTGCGATTCACCGCCGGTCACGGCCGGCGGCTCGAATTTACGCGCCCAGGCCGGATGCATGCTGAACTCATACTGCTGCGCCCAGGCTGGCTGCGGTTCCGGCATCTGGGCGAGGATGATGAAATCGCCGGCCCTTTCCGCGGCGCGCCGGGCTTGGGAGGCAAGTTCGCCATATCGTTTCGCGGCTTGCTTGCTGGAATAGATGCTTTCCGCTTCGAAAAGCGTTTCAACCATGTTCGCCAGCACATTATCGTTAAGCGTATAGCGGAACCAGTATTGTTGACTGCCCGGCCAGGTGCGGGACCACGACTCCGGATAGGAGGCTTTCTCGACCGGGAACTGCTCCGGGTCCGGGAACTGGTCGTAGCCCTGTGGCCAGGCGCCATTCGGATATTGGGCTTTGAAGAGGCTTTGCAGCGCATAGTCGATTGCTTCGTGAACCTTTTCATTTTCGAAATTCGACGCCTGATCGAGCCTCATCAAAAACCGAAGCGCGGCTTGAGTCGTATCGTCGTCGAGCGTGGTCACGTTGCGCCCCTTTTTTCCCTGGCCGTCGCGATAGGCAAGTTTGCCGCGGTCGGCCGGGTCGAAATCGATGTAATAATACCATCCGCCGGAACGGAGCTGCCCGCGCAACAATCCTCCCGCCGTCTCCAGCGCGCCCTCCAGATAGAAGCGATCTTTGCTGGCCTCGTAAGCCGTCAGCAAAGCCATCCCCACCGACGGCGTGCCCGGGGGCTGCACCCACCCACGCGTGGCGGGCGCCACGTTCTCGCCTTCGCGCTGCGAAAGGTCCTCGCTGTATTTCCAAAGATACGTTCCCTGTGCGGCCACTTCCGTCCGGAAAAACTCGACGCCGCGGCGCAATGCCTGAGCAGCCTCCTCGCGCAGGGTCGTCTGGCTGCGAACATGAGCCGCTGCCAGGACAGCAATGGAGCCGACCAAAAGCAATTTGTTCATTAGCAATGAACCATGGCAGAGGAATGATTTGCCTTGAAGTTGAATCTGCGGTCCATAAACCGATGCTCGGAGCGCGGACAGCCTGCTCCCCGGGAAGCTTCTTCAGCAACTCGCGGACGTGGTCCGCGATCCTGTCCGCCGTCCTGCATTTGCCTGGCGTCAATCACGAACGACTCACCTATCGCCATGCCGGTCGGGATTTTCGACTGACCGATGCTACAGCAACATTCCCGGCCAGGAGCGCCCGTAGCGCAGGTTGCCAATGTTGCTAACCCGCCGCCTCGCCGACTGGCAGAGATTGGCAATCTGCGATACGGCATAGCGCGGCCACGGGGCTGTCTGCATGTGAGACAGGAGGTTTGTACTTGGATGCTTTCAGACCCGACCCGGCGTAACATTTTCAATCAATGCGTCCTCATTTTGGAGCCATTTCCCAAACGGATTCAGGCAACGGGCGGCGGGCGGGAGTCGCAGCCAGCTTAATGGCAGCCAAGGTGCTCAACGAACGTGGAATTTTATGAAAGGGCAACCAAACCGCAACCGTAAGCCTGGGCTGGCTGGCTTTTCCGTGGTGGAAGCCATCGTCGGAATCGGTGTTGTGGGCACCGTCTTTGTGGCTCTCTATTCGGGGATCGCGTCGGGCTTCATCAATCTCCAGATGGCCCGGGAAAACATGCGGGCCACGCAGATCATTATGGAGAAGATGGAGCATCTGCGCTTGTTTACCTGGGAGCAAATAACGGACTCCAGTTTTCCGACCGACTTCACGGCGAGTTTCAGTCCGCCTATCGATGGCATCACGCAGTCAAGCACTGGCCCTACCTATACCGGCACGGTCACCGTCGAGGATGTCCCCTTCTCCACGAACTACAGCAGCGAGATGAAACAGATTACCGTGCAGCTTGCCTGGACCACGGGGAACGTGCCACGGCAACGCTCGCTCACCACCTTTGTCACCCGCAATGGAATTCAGTCCTACCTCTACTAACGCGGCCGCTTCCAGGCGGCGCAGCGGCGGCACTTTGGTCGAGTATGTCATGGCCGTGGGCATTGCCAGCATTATCTTCCTGGCGGTGACCGCGTTGTCCATGTACAGCGGCCGCAGCTTTGCCGGAATGATGAACTATGTGGACCTCGAGTCCGCGAGCCGGCAGACGATGGACCGCATGTCCAAAGAAATTCGGCAAACCCTTTCCGTGACCAATTGTTCGACCAACGCATTGAGCTTTATCGATTACGATGGCCAGGTCCTCAGTTACACTTATTCGCCGTTGCTGAAGATACTGACACGCACCAAAGGCGGCAATTCGGAGGTGCTGCTGCGCGGATGCGACGACGTCGAGTTTCTGATCTATCAGCGCAACACCACCAACGGCACCTTCGATATGGTGCCTACGACCGACGTGGCTCTCTGCAAAGCAGTCGAGTTGAAATGGACCTGCGCCCGCTCCATCAACAGCGCCCAGATTAACAGCGAAAACGTTCAGGCGATCAAGGTGGTCGTCCGCAACAAACCCTGAGGTTGGCTATGAGAATCCGATCCATCCAAACGCCGGGCCATGCCGGTACTGTTCTGTTTGTCACGCTGATCAGCGCCGGCTTGATCGGCATTGTCCTGGCCAGCTATCTCACCATGACCAGCACGTCGCAGCGGCTTATGATGCGGTCCGAAGCCTGGAATTCAGCCATGGGAGTGGTCGAGGCGGGCGTGGAGGAGGCAATGGGCCACTTAAACGAGAACTGGGAAACGGGACTGGCCTCGCAGGGCTGGGGCATTTCGGGAACGAACTACGTCACGACCCGCTACATCGGGTCGAATTACTACGTCGCCAAAATATCCGTTCTCAAGCCTTACATCATCGAATCCCAGGGTTTCGCGCACATGCCGTTGAACAACAGCTACGTTTCCCGCGTCGTTCAGGTCCAGACGGCGAATACCGGCCTCTTTTCAAAAGTTCTGGTGGCGAGAGAGAAAGTGGATATCAACGGCAGTAATGTGAACTTCGACAGCTACGATTCCACCGATCCTCTGGCCAGCACAAACGGCCAATACGACGCTGCCAAACGCCGGGACAACGGGGACATTGCAACCAACAGCGGTGACAAGAATATGTTGAGCGTCGGCAATGCGAAGATTCGGGGACGCATCGGCACCGGTCCCGGAGGTACTGCTAATTTGGGATCACAGAGTGTCGTGGGCAGTCTGGCGTGGCACAATGCAGGGAACAGCGGCGCCCAGCCGGGCTGGACTTGGGATGATGTGAATATCGACATGCCTGATGCGGAACTTCCTCCTGTTGCCTGGCTCCCGGCGCCAGCCGGGGGTGGCGGTTACACCTACATTCTCCCTACGGGCAACTGGAAGATCACTGGCACACTCACCACCAAGATCCTGGTAACCGGCCAAGCCAAGCTGTGGGTTGATGGCGAGATCAAACTGAACGGCCAGGACAAAATCGACATTGCTACTAATGACGCGCGGCTCGAGCTTTATACGGATTACAAGGATGCGACCTTCGGGGGCAATGGGGTCAATAACTTTTCCGGATTGGCAACCAACTTCTTCTTCTATGGGCTCAAGGGAAATAAGGACGTTAGCCTTAGCAGCTCGACGGTGATCGGAGTGGTTTACGCTCCCAATGCCGAGATTAAGATGACTGGTGGCGTGGACGTACACGGCGCCATCATGTGCAAAAAAATCAAAGTCTCCGGTGGCGCGGACTTTCACTACGACGAAGCGCTCGTCCGCCACGGCCCCAATCGCGGATTCTTCATCAAGAGCTGGAAAGAGCTGTAGAATCTTCCTCGATTCCGTTTCTCCCGCCTCGCCCAAACTTTCGAAACGCTGCATCGAGAACCCGTAAAGTCCGGGAAACTTCCCACCCTCTCAACGCCTGGCCAAC
>CAZCUL010000773.1:0-6002 GCA_964501475.1 uncultured Verrucomicrobiota bacterium
TCGTCAAGTTCAGCAATGTGCGGGTGCCGAAGGAGAACATCCTGTGGGCTGAAGGCAAAGGCTTGCGCGTGGCGCTGACTACGCTCAACACAGGCCGCTTGACCCTGCCTGCGGCCTGTGTGGGGCTGTCGAAGCGTTGTCTGGACATCTCTCGAAGCTGGGCCAACAGCCGCGTTCAATGGGGCGCTCCCATCGGCAAGCATGCCGCAATCGCGGAAAAGATCGCTCAGATGGCCGCCAATACTTTTGCCATGGAGGCCATGAGTCTTTTTGCCTGCAACTGGGTCGATCACGATAAGAAAGCGGATATCCGCCTGGAAGCGGCGATGTGCAAACTTTGGGCTACCGAAACCGCGTGGAGGATCGCGGACGACACCATGCAAATACGCGGCGGACGCGGCTACGAAACTGCCGCTTCCTTGGCTGCACGTGGAGAAGAACCTGTGCCCGTGGAGCGCTTTCTGCGGGACTGTCGAATCAACACAATCTTTGAAGGTTCCAGCGAGATCATGCGATTGTTTATCGCCCGTGAAGCGCTGGATCCGCATTTGAAGGCGAGCGCTGCGGCGCTTGACTCGCGCTTGCCCCTGAGCAAAAGAATGGGCGCAGCCCTCAAGGCGGGCTTGTTCTACGCAGGCTGGTACCCACGCCAGTTCATCCCGTTTTCTTCGCGGCTTCCCGAGGGGCTGCATCCGAAATTGCGCGGCCACACGCGTTACGCCGAACGAACGACTCGAAAGCTTGCTCGCCGCCTTTTTCATGCCATGGTCCGCTTCGGCCCCAAGCTCGAAAAACAGCAGGTCCTTTTGGGACGCTTTGTTGAAATTGGCACTGAACTATTCGCGATCGCCGCGACCTGCTCCCGGGCCCATTCTCTGTCTCAGGAAAACAGCGCTGAGGAACGAGAGAAAGTGCTGGAATTGGCGGACTATTTCTGTAGCGGCGCACGCTTGCGCATCCGGCGGGCGTTCGATGGCATCCGCCACAACGTGGACGCGAAGGGCTACGGTTTGGCTCAGGCCATTCTGAAGGACGAAACGCGTCATCTGCGCGAAGGCATTGTGAGCACGGATAGAGGTACGGCAACTCGCCTTTGAGTTGCACCGACTCTGTTATCCGCGTTGTCGGCTTTCGCACGCGCCCGGGACGTCTTCTGTTGCCTTCCCTGTCTTCTTTCCATGCGGAGAAAGTTTTGATTGAAACGGCTGGAGGGGCGTCTAAGTTTTCACCCATGCTAAACCGTCGTCATTTCCTCAAGGGATCCTCTCTTGTCGCGGCTTCCGCGCTTGGTTTTCCGCATGTGGCCCGTTCCGCGGAGCAATTACAGGCTAAATCAGGTCAAAAGCCCCGTCACATCATTCACCTGGTAAGCGACGGAATGAGCATGGGGACGTTGACCTGCGCGGATCATTTGTCCCATCGGTTGCGCGAGCGCGGGCTCACCTGGATGAGCCTCTACAACAATCCTTTGGCGCGCGCCGGTCTTATGAACATGCGGTCACTCAACTCGCTCGTGACGGATTCCTCGGCGGCTTCGTCCAGTTGGGGCAGCGGGTCGCGGATCATGAACGGAGTGGTGAACCAGTTGCCCGACGGCACTGACCTCAAGCCGCTTTACGAACTGTTCGCCCAAGCGGGCTGGGGACGCGGATTGGTGACAACCACAGAGATCACACATGCCACGCCGGCCGGTTTTGCGACCAATTCCGAAAGCCGCGATCACGCCGAGAAGATCGCCGCGCAATACCTGGAACGAAAGGTCGATGTCCTGCTCGGCGGCGGACAAAAGTTCTTCGACCCCAGAGAACGCAAAGACAGGCGCGACCTCTACGGCGATTTCCGGAAGGGAGGATATGAGGTGATGCTGACCCAGCCAGAGCTTGCTGAGGCGGCGGTGGACTCGCGATGGCTGGGCCTCTTCGATAAGAGCCATCTGCCCTGGACGGTCGATCATATTGCTGACCCGAAGAAACAAGCTGCGATCCCGACGCTGGCAACCATGACAGCGGCGGCGCTGCGTTGGCTGGAGCGCAAGCCGCATTTTATTTTGCAGGTCGAGGGAGGCCGCGTCGATCATGCCTGCCACAACTGTGATGCCGCCGGAGCCTTGCGGGACCAGATTGCCTTTGATGAGGCGCTGGACGTGTGTTTGGAATTTCAGAAACGCGTTCCTGACACGCTGCTCGTTATAACCACCGATCATGGCAATGCCAACCTCGGCTTGAACGGAATGGGCACCGCCTATGGGCAAAGTTCGTGGCTTTTCGCCAATGTCGCCAGAATCAATCGCTCGTTTGCCGAGATGATCAAACTGATGAAAAAAACCAAGACTGAGGGTGACGAGAAGTTGGCCGGCGAGGGGGGGGCCTCGCGGAGGGAGTCGGTGGTGGTTCGTCCTGCAAATGAGATTGCCGAGATCATTCGAGAATCGACCGGGTACGATGTTTCATTGCGGCGTACCGAGATGTTCGCGCCCTTTCTGAGCAAGAAGGGGGAGGCGCTTTATGACATGATGGAATCGGACGTCGCGCAGTTGGGCCAACTGTTGGCGAACTATCTGGGGATTGGCTGGACCGGCACGGCACATACGGCGGACTACGTCCCAATTCTGGCACTCGGGCCTGGCGCGGAGCGTTTTCAGGGCTTTATCCAGAACACGGATGTCTTCCATCATTACCTGGCTATGGCTGGAATTGATTTTCGCAATCCCGAAGAACCGATCATCGCGGGCGGCCCCGATGCCTGGGAGGTGGAGAATGTGCGCGAGTATCGGCGGGCCTGATCAGTTCGCACCGCCGCCATGTTCGGCAACATTCTTTCCGACCTGCGTCATTTCGAGTATTGGATCAGTTCGCCAGTTGCCTGGCTGGTGGTTGCCTTTCAGATTTGGATGCTGGTGGACGCCGTTCGCCGGCAGGAGTGGCTGTGGGCCGTTTTCATTCTTCTGTTCTCGGTTTTTAGCGCAGCGCTTTATTTCTTCCTGGTGTATCGCCAGGCAGCACCGGCAGCCACGCGCGGATTTGAATTGCCGGGGGCCTTTGACCGGCGGCGCATCAAGGAATTGCAGGCGCAGATCCATCATCTGGACAAGGCGCACCATCATTCGCAACTCGGCGACATCTATTTCCAGCAGGGGCAGGTCGATCAGGCGGAAGTCTGTTATCGGGCTGCACTCGAACGCGATAGCGAAGACATCGATACCCGCGCTCACCTGGGGCAATGCCTGCTCCGCCAAAAAAAACCGGAAGAGGCCAAATCGCTTTTGGAGAAGGTTTGCGCGGAGAACCCGAAACACGATTACGGCTATTCGTTGATGGCCCTGGCTGAAGCCTACGTCGCCCTCGGCGAAACCGACGCCGCCATCGGCGCGTGGGAACGCGTCATGGAGAACCATTCCTATCCGAGGGCGCGCGTTCAATTGGCGGAAATTTATCAGAGCAGGAATCAGCGTGATCGGGCGCGGGCCTTGCTCGAAGAAGTGCTTCACGAAGATCCGTATGTTCCGGCCTTCCAGAGGAAGCGGGATCGCGTCTGGGTCCGGCGGGCTCGGCGTTTGATGCGGCAACTCGGGTAGGGAGCAACTGGCGTCCGGTGCAGGAAAAGGGCGCTTTACAACCCATTTGCAAAATTCCTTCAAATGCTCGCCGTTTTCAGGCATCGTAGAGCTGTGATGCGATGCAGGCAGGCCCTGGTCTGGGCGGTCTTTTCGGCGCTGCTGCTGCCCTGGTGCGCCTGGGCGCAAGGCAAGACAAAGGCCGAATTGATCCTGAACGCAGCAGGGGCGCGCCCGGGCGAGACGATCATGGCTGGCGTTCACATGCGAATGCCCCAAGGCTGGCATACATACTGGCGCAACGGAGGCGATGCCGGCGCAGCGACCACCATCGAGTGGACATTGCCCGAAGGTATCACGGCGGGCGAGATTGAGTGGCCTGTCCCGGAAAAGTACGAGGCGGGAGGTCTGGTTACTTATGTTTATCACGACGAGGTCGTGCTGTTGGTTCCGCTGAAGATCGCGCAGAACGCCCGCCTGGGTTTGCACACGCTTCGAGCGAAAGTCGATTGGCTCGAATGCGAAGAACTTTGCATTCCCGGAAATGCGGAGGTGAACACTTCTGTCGATGTCGGCAACGAATCCCAACCATCGAAATCTGCAGCGCTCGTTGAGTCGTGGCAGAAGCGCCTGCCCAACCCGGCGCCGGAAGCGGCCAACCCGCAAGCCTGGTGGTCGGGCGGAGCCGAGACCAACCCACGCTTGATCACCATCAAGTGGACCCGGCAAACCGAGGACGGCAAAGGCGACTTTTTTCCGTTCGAAGCGGAGAATTTTGCAGTCGAACACAAAACAGAACATTTCAAGGCGCCCGCCGGAACGGTGCTGTTGGGAAAACAGGTCGATAAGTTCGATGGTGATTGGCCGAAGCAGGTCAGAGGTCTGCTGGTCGAGTTGGATGCGAGAGATAAGGTAGCGGCCGCTTATGAAACCTCGTTGCCGATCGCCGCGAAACCTCCGGCCAGTGCGGACAGAGGTTCGGTTAGCGCGCCTTTGGGAACTGGCGAAGTTGGATTGGGCATGGAATCGGTGTCATTGCTGGCGATGCTGGGATTGGCATTCCTGGGAGGTTTGATCTTGAATGTGATGCCCTGTGTGCTGCCGGTGATCGCGTTGAAGGTGCTGGGCTTTGTGAATCAGGCCAAGGAATCGCCCGCGCGTGTCCGACAACACGGAATCATTTATGGATTGGGAGTGCTGGCTTCGTTTCTTGTTTTAGCCGGGTTAGTCATTGGCGTGCAGCAAGCCGGGCAATTGGCCAGTTGGGGAATGCAATTTCAGGATCCGAGGTTCGTGGTTGCAATGACGACTCTAGTAACTTTGGTAGCGTTGAATCTCTTCGGGGTGTTTGAGGTCACCCTCGGTGGTTCTGTGATGGGCGCGGCCAGCGACCTGGCTTATCGCGAAGGCGCGAGCGGGGCCTTTTTTAATGGGATACTGGCAACGGCGTTGGCGACGCCCTGCACCGCGCCGTATTTGGCGGCGGCACTCGGGTTTGCATTCGCTCAGCCGCCTCTGGTTATTATAATGATGTTTCTGATAATCGGGTTCGGTCTAGCGCTGCCTTATGTTCTGCTAAGTTTCTTTCCCGGATTCTTGCGGTTTGTGCCGAAGCCGGGGCCGTGGATGGAAAGGTTCAAGATGGCGATGGGTTTCCCCCTGTTGGCCGTCGCTGTCTGGCTTTTTTCGCTTCTTGTGCGGCACTACGGAAAACCGGGTGTGCTCTGGGTCGGACTGTTCCTTGTGTGCGTGGCAGTGGCTACATGGGTCTGGGGGCAGTTTGTCCAACGCAGCTCAAATTTGCGCGGTTTGGCCATCACGGTCAGCGGGTTGTTCCTGCTGGGAGGATACGCGTTCGCCCTCGAGCACCAGTTAAACTGGCGGAAGCCGCCTGCAGAAACGACCAATTCGGTCATTGCAGTGCCCGGGGGCATTCCCTGGGGAGCTTGGAGCCCCGAAGCCGTAGCCGCAGCCCGTGAGAAAGGGCGTCCTGTGTTGGTGGATTTCACAGCGGATTGGTGTTTCACCTGCAAAGCTAACAAAGCCAGCAGTATTGAAATCGAATCCGTGCGCAAAAAACTCGAAGAGATCAACGCGGTCGCTTTGCTCGGGGATTACACATTGAAAAACCCTCGGATAACCGAGGAGTTGCGAAGATTCGGGCAAGCCGGCGTCCCCTTGGTTTTAGTGTATCCGAAGGATCCGAGCAAACCTCCGGAAGCATTGCCCGCGTTATTGACCCCGAACATCGTTCTGAGCGCTTTGGAAAGGGCCGCCCAATGAGCGCGGGCCTCTGACGATCACCAAACAAATCAAATTTCTCTCGCAACTGTTCGTCAAAGTGGATGTTGTGTAGTTAGAGAAACGGCCGGTATGGGTCCGGCCCAAAACCAGAAAGAAAGAGCCACGTATGAAGAGAAGCGCAGCATTGTTCACCGCATTCGTCGTC
>CAZCUL010000774.1:0-6257 GCA_964501475.1 uncultured Verrucomicrobiota bacterium
TGATGCTGTTTCGGAAATCACGTTTGTAAGCAATATCTTTTTCGACAATGAACATGCAGTCCTCCTCAAGAACGGCGCCTTCCTGACTGCGCAAAACAACACCATCGTGGGATCAACCATCACCGCCATTTCCTTTGACGAGAGGAACCGCGACGTGGACCCGGGTCGCGGGGCGTTTTTGGAAGGGAACATTTTCTGGGACAACGCCGGGCTGTTCCTGAACTATTATTTCATGCATCCGACGGAGCCGGACGTCGATGTGACAGCGCGATACAACATCATGCAGGGAACGAATTTTCCTGGGACTGGCAATTTGAACCTGGACCCGCGCCTGGCCAACACCGATCTCGGCACGGTCACGTTCCGGACCATTCGCGACGACTTTCGGTTGCTTCCAGGGTCCCCCGCCATCGGGACCGGGCCAAACGGTCTGGATATGGGAGCGCTGGTGCCGGGAGGCACGACTGTGGCTGGCGAACCTCCGTCACTGACAGCGTCCAGCACTGCGACCCTGACCGTCTATGGGCCCGGTGTGACACACTACCGTTTCCGGTTGAACAACGGCCCCTTCGGACCGGAAACCCCCATTGATCAACCGATTGTTTTGACGAATCTGGGGAACGGGAGTTACCGGGTTGACATTATTGGCAAAAACTCAGCGGGCGTCTGGGAACCGGAAGCAAACGCCAATTCCTCGCAGACCTGGATTGTGAATCCGAACCTGATGCGGGTGGTCATCAACGAGGTCCTGGCAGTGAACGATTCCGCGTTTGTCCATGAGGATACTTTCCCGGATGCCATTGAGCTTCTCAACCTGGGCGGTGCCCCCGTCGATCTGGGCGGCATGGGTCTCACGGATGATCCGACAAACCCCTATAAATTCACCTTTCCGCCCGGTGTAATGATCAATCCCGGACAATACCTCGTTCTATTTGCCGACGACGAAAAGGAGAAGTCCGGCATTCATCTCGGCTACGGCCTGAACCAGGACGGGGAAGGAGTCTATCTCTATGATCGCGCCGCCAACGGCGGCCGGCTGCTCGATTCGGTCGTATTCGGTCTCCAGCTTGCTGATCTTTCCATGGGACGGGAACGGAGTGGCAATACGGCGCTGGCTGTGCCGACTTTGGGAGGTCCCAATGTTTTTCATCCGCTTGGGGATGTTCGCAAGTTGAAGCTTAATGAGTGGTTGGCTGAAGCTCAAAGCACCTTCAGCGATGACTTCGTCGAAATCTTCAATCCGGACGAGCTGCCGGTGGACATAGGGGGGCTTTATTTATCCGATGCCCCAGTGGGTTCGCCAGGCCGTTTTCAGATCGCTCCGCTCAGTTTTCTCTCTGGTGGCGGGCATCGGTTATTCATCGCCGATGGCGAGCCGGAAGCCGGCAACGCTCATCTGAATTTCAGGCTCTCATCCGAGCAGGGACAGCTTGGATTGGCAGCGCCGGATCTGACGTTAATCGATTGCATCGGCTATGGCCCGCAAAGCACGGATGTTTCCGAAGGTCGCCGGCCGAGTGGCGGTTCTGACATTGCGTTCTTCACGCCGGGATCGCCCACACCGCCGACGCCAGGCGGCCCGAATCCCGGTTTGGGGGGCTCGATTGACATCACAAACGTGACATTCAACCTATTGTCCATGGATGCGACCTGGCGTTACCTCCAAAATGGGGTGGATCAGGGAACGCAGTGGCGCAACCCCACCTTTGACGATTCCTCCTGGGCGACTGGCCAGGCGCTTTTGGCGGTGGAAAACTGCGGCTGTCTGCCGCCTCCCGGCATCAATACCTTTTTGACCCTCGGACGAAACACCTATTACTTCCGCACGGACTTTGTGGTGACCAGCAACCTCAATGATTTCCAGTTGGTGGTTTCCACGATTGTCGATGACGGGGCGGTCATTTATCTCAATGGCAATGAGGTTTTGCGGGTGGCAATGCCAGGCGGGACGATTACTTATAACAGTTCCGCGACGCGAACGGTCAACAACGCCAGCGTCGAAACCGCCATCATCCCCGCCAGCGCGCTCGTCATTGGAACGAACGTGGTGGCGGTCGAGGTCCATCAGAGTGATCTGGGCAGTAGCGACGTTGTTTTGGGCATGGCTTTGGACGCCTCGCGCACCTTCACCAACATCAGCCAGATCAGCATAGTTCTGAACGAGGTCATGGCCAATAATTCCTCCATTACCAATCAAGGCGACACCAACATCACCGACTGGGTCGAACTCTATAACCCATCCGGCCAGACACTCAATCTGTCGGGGATGAGTCTTACGGATGACCTTGCCACTCCGCGCCGCTGGGTTTTTCCACCGGGTGTGACCTTGCAGGCGGAAGAGTATCTGATCGTGCGATTCGACGGCGGCTCCCCTTCCAGCACCAGCGCGATGGGCGTTTTGAATACCGGCTTCGGTCTGGGCGCCGGCGGAGACGCCGTATATCTCTTTGACATTCCGGCCAGAGGCGGCGCGTTACTTGATGGCATCAGCTTTGGCCTGCAGGCGGCGGATTGGTCCATTGGCAGGGTGCCCAACAGCAACGGCCCCTGGTTGTTGACGCTGCCTACGCCGGGTTCCATCAACATCCCGGCCCTTCTGGGGGATCCCTTCGCGCTTAGAATCAACGAATGGCTGGCCGATCCAGCCCCCGGTGCCGACGATTTTTTCGAGATCTACAATCCCAATCCGCAGCCGGTCGAGTTGAGCGGTTTGTTCCTGACCGATGACCTGAATGACCGAATCAAATACAAGATTCCCGCTCTCTCTTTTGTGGGAGCCGCTCCGGCTGGGTTCACCCTCTTCATTGCGGACAACAATCCAGCCCAGGGCGCCGATCATACCAACTTCAGGCTCTCCGGTGATGGGGAAGCCATTGCCATTTTTACCGCAAACTCGCAGGGCATCGACTCGATTGTTTTTGGTCCGCAAACCGAAGGCGTCTCCGAAGGGCGTTTCCCCGACGGCTCGGATAACATCGCCCGATTCCCAGGCACAGACACGCCCGGGGAAAGCAATCTTCTCCCCTTGACGGACGTGGTTATAAATGAAGTTTTGACCCACACGGACCCGCCTTTTGAAGACGCCATCGAGCTGCGCAACAATACGGACGGGTTCGTGGAAATTTCGGGCTGGTTCCTGACGGATCGAAAGGATGACCCCAAGCGATTTCGTATTCCGGACGGCACGGTGCTGCCTCCGCACGGGTTCATCGTCTTCTACGAAAACCAGTTTAACCCTGATCCCGGCGTCTTTCCGAGCTTCTCACTCAGCTCCGTCCAGGGCGACGACGTTTATCTCTACACGGCGGACGCGGCGGGTGACCTGACGGGCTTCCGAACCAGCGTGACGTTCGGTCCGGCCGAATCCACTGTCTCCTTTGGCCGTTACCAGACCAGCGTGGGCGAGGATTTTCCAGCGATGAGCCAGCGTACGTTTGGCATGGACGACCCGGCCTCAATTGACCAGTTCAGACTTGGCGTCGGTGCGGTGAACGCTGACCCGAAAGTCGGGCCGGTTGTCATTCACGAGTTCATGTATCACCCGCCCGACCTTGCGGGAGAGGACAACACGGCGGATGAATTCATTGAGTTGCGCAACATTGCATCGACAAACGTGGCGCTTTTCCATTCCGGCTTTCCGACCAATACCTGGAGAATGCGCGGCGGCGCGGACTTCGATTTTCCGCAAGGCGTCACTCTTCCGCCGGACGGGTACTTGTTGTTGGTGAATTTTGATCCGGCTACCAACGCCGCTGCCGTCACGGCCTTCCGCAATAAGTACTCGATTCCGGCCAACGTTCCCATTTACGGCCCTTACGACGGCAACTTGAGCAATGCCGGGGAGAGACTTGAACTGCGCAAACCGGACGCACCCCAGCCCGCCGGCACTCCGGATGCGGGATTTGTTCCTTACATTGTGGTCGATCGCGTGGATTACCTGGATACGGCTCCGTGGCCCTCGGCGGCTGATGGGAATCCCAACGGCCTGGGGCTCTCGCTCCATCGCAGCGTTGCCAGTGACTACGGCAACGATCCGGTGAACTGGTTTGCGGGCTCTCCCACTGCGGGCGGGCCCAGCGGTGCTCCGGGCGCCCGACCAGCGATCGCAATAGAACCATCCGACAGCACGGTAAACGCAGGCGCCACGGCCTCGTTCGTGGTCACCGCCAATGGCGCTGCGCCTTTGACCTTTCAATGGCGTTTCAACGGGCAGGACATTCCGGGGGCGAATGCCAGCAGCCTTACGCTCAATAATGCGCAACCGCCCAATGCCGGCCAATACAGCGTCCGCGTCAGCAACCCTTTCGGCCTCGCACTCTCGCGCCAGGCAGCCCTGACAGTCCGGGCTGCTCCCGTTATTACCCAACAGCCAGCCCACCAGACCGTGGCTCTTGGCGGCACAGCCACCTTCGTTTCCACGGCTCGCGGCGCCCCAACCATTTCCCTCCGCTGGCAGAAAGATGGCGGCGATCTTCCGAATCAGACAAACGCGATGCTCGTTATTTCCAACGCTCAGCTTTCCGACGAAGGCAATTATCGACTCATTGCCACCAATCCGTTCGGCTCCTCCACCAGTCAGGTGGCGGTGCTGACGATCAATATTCCGCCCGCCATCACCACGCAACCGGTTGGAACAAATCTCTTCGTTGGCGAGAATATTGTCTTGAGTGTCAGCGCTACCGGGACCGCTCCGCTTCGTTATCAATGGCGCCACGACGACGCGGTGCTCCCCGGAGAGACGAACGCCACATTGATCGTTCTGAACGCCCAGCTCAGCGATGCGGGCGACTACACCGTTCAGGTCATCAATCATGTCGGCGCGACCGCGAGCGATCCCGCGACTGTGAACGTGGCCGTGCCGCCGACTCTTACTGTGGTTGCAACCGACCCCTCCGCTTCCGAGCCCGGCGATGACACCGGTACCTTTACCATCTTCCGGGGCGGAAGCACAAACGAGGCTTTGGATGTCACTTTGAACATCTCAGGCAGCGCCGTTCCGAATTCGGATTATGTGGCGCTGACCAATCGCATTCACATGCCTTCCGGAGTTGTCGCTGTTACGCTGACTGTGACGGTGATCGACGATAATCAGGCCGAAGGGGATAAGACAGTGGTTCTGACCATTCCGCCCGGCGCAGGGTACGCTCTCGGAAACCCCGCCAGCGCGACCGTTATTGTCCGCGACGATGATAACCTGCGACCCTCCGTCACGCTGACCAATCCTGTCGAAGGAGCGACGTTTACAGCGCCGGTCAACGTCGGCCTTGGCGCGACAGCCAGCGATCCGGACGGAACCGTGTCCAGGGTTGAATTCTTTTTCAATGGAACAAACAAAATTGGTGAGGTGACTTCCGCGCCCTTTGTCCTGACCTGGACCAATGCGATATTCGGCACCAATGCGCTGACCGCGGTAGCCACGGACAATCTCGGTTCGACCGGCGTATCCGCTCCGGTGACCATTGTCATCAATGCGCGCCCCATGGTCAGCATTACCAGTCCGAACAACGGAGCCACGTTCTCAGCTCCTGCCAATATCACAATCGCGGCCGATGCCAGCGATGCGGACGGAACCGTCAGCCAGGTTCAGTTCTTCGCAGGAAATACTTTGATCGGCTCCGATACCAGCACTCCGTTCAGCGTCATGTGGAACAACGTTGCGGCAGGCAGCTATGCGCTCACTGCCCGGGCGGTGGATGATCGCGGCGCCACCAATGTTTCAACTACGGTCAATATCACCGTCGAAGTGCCCAGCGCGAACTTTGCCGATATGTTCGCCCTCCGCGGCGTGATCCAGGGTTTCACCAATTTTGTCACGGGCAACAACTCGACCTACACCAGGGAAGCCGGTGAACCCCGGCACGATGACCGGAACGGCACACGCTCCGCCTGGATAAGCTGGACCGCGCCGGCAACCGGCGTCTGCGTTCTTGACACCTTTGGAAGTTCATTCGACACCGTCCTGGGTGTCTATGTGGGCGGCACCGTGAACAATCTCACTCCCATCGCGAGCAACGACGACGCCGGGAGCCTTCTCCAGAGCCGGGTCAACTTCAATGCCACCGCGGGTACCAGCTATCACATCGCTGTCGATGGGTATGCCACTGGCCAGGGCGGGAACGTCATTCTTCACTTGAGCCTGCAGGTGCCCGGGCCGGTCATTACAACTCATCCTCAAGACCAAACCGTAAACGAGGGTTCACCCGTGAACTTCACGGTCCAGGCCTCCGGATCCGCTCCTCTCAGCTACCAATGGCGGC
>CAZCUL010000775.1:0-6564 GCA_964501475.1 uncultured Verrucomicrobiota bacterium
CTGCAGCTCGCTGAGCTTTTGCTGCGTTTCCTGAAGGTTTTTCTGAATGCGTTGAACCTGTTCCCGGTATTTGGCCTCCGCTTCCGCCTGCAAATCGCGCACGACCGTGAAAGGCCGGTTCAACGTCGCCCGGCTGCGGACCGCAATCAGATCGTTGTCGCCGACCATTTGTTCCACAATATTCTGGCCGAGATTCAAATTGCCGTTGATGGGGATGGCGATGCGGAAGAGCGGTTGGACCTGCACCGAAAACTGGTCGGCCAGAAAATCAACGTCGCTTACCAGCAATACCGCCGTTTCCTTCGAAACTTTCAGCGAATCCTCTGCCGCAGCTTCAGTGGTTGGTGCGCCTTCCGTTTTCTCTTCGTCCTGGTTCGCGTCTGCCGCAGCATCCTTTGGTTTGCCCTCCGGGTAAGCTGTCTTGAAGTTCCCGGTCAGCCGGGTGGCGATGGAGTATTCCTTGTCTGAGGC
The DNA here is from genome assembly GCA_964501475.1 of uncultured Verrucomicrobiota bacterium. GTDB lineage: Bacteria > Verrucomicrobiota > Verrucomicrobiia > Limisphaerales > CAZCUL01 > CAZCUL01. The sequence goes on from CAZCUL010000775.1 coordinate 472, forward strand.
ACTAAAATCCTTCGCGACGGAGTCGGCGCCCATATGGGCCAGGAAGCCATCCACTAACTGCGAACGTTTGGTCGAATGGAGCAAGACAGTCTGGGTCAATCCTTCCGCGGGAGTGCCGGAAAAAGCGCCGGCAAAAGGGAAAAGCAGGTTGTCGAGCTGGCTCGTTACGACGTCCTTGTCATTAATCCCATTGGCGTCCATGAAAAGGATGGTCGGCATCAAGCGCGCCGGCTGGTTCTGAGCCATGGTCACCTCTCGCGCAAAAGTCATATCCGCCAGCACCTTGCCCGGATCAAATTCAATTCCCCAGGCTTTTAACAGTTTGTCCAAATTCGACGAGCCGGGTGTCTGCGGCATCATCTGCCCCATCGCCTGCCGGCTATCAACAATGGCAGCGGGATCCACGAAGACCACGAGCTTGCCTCCGCGCATCACGAATTGGTCGATGGCATATTGGGCCTTGTCCGTGATGTCCCGGGGATGCACCACGATTAACAAGCCGACTCCATCATCGATCTTCTCTACATCCATCTGGACTTGTTGAACGTCGAAATCACGCTGCAGTTCGCTAATGAAAATCCAAGGGTTCTGCTGCTGCTGCTGCCCCATGCGCATCATCATCGGATTCGGGGCCTGCCCAAAAAGCGGCAAGGGCGACATCACCCCTACGACCTGTTTTTCCTCCGATGCCACCTGCGAAATGGCGCGGGAGATGTCGTATTCCAGCAGGCGTTCCCGCTCGGGAGCGAGAAAGGGCATGGCCGCCTTGGCATCCGCATAACTGACTGCCATTCCCATATAAATACGCCCGCCATTGGGCAACTGACGCGCTTCCAATCCATCAAGCACCGCGGAATCCTCCGCGTCAGTGTCCGGCTTGGGGTTGATCTTTTTGATAACGACCTTTCCTTTGGCATGCTGCCGGTATTCCCGGAGCAGGTCTTCCACACGTTGCGCGTATGCTTTCCAGGGAAGCGGCATGTCCTCTTCGCCCTGAGTCACGTAAAAGCGAATCTCCACCGGACCGGGTAGTTTCTTGAGAATGTTTTTGGTGCCCTCGGACAGCGTGTAGAGGTTTTCTTCTGTCAGATCGGCGCGCGCTCTGACAGTGCCTGCAATCACGTTCACCGCCACTATGATCAAGAACATGGCGACGACACCCACGATTGAATAGAGCAATGTCTGAAACTGCTTTTTCTTCATAACTTCGATTTTAATGACCCGAGCGCAGGTTCCGGATAATGACCCCCGTCGCGAAGAGCGCGAAGGCAATCAGGCTCAGGAAAAAGATCAAGTCTCGCGTATCGAGCATTCCGCGTTGAAAGCCCTCGTAGTGAGGAAAAATACTGAACGCAGCGACCGTTTCAACCAGCCAGGTCGGGGCCCAGCTTACCAACAGATCCGTCACGGGCGGAAATCCGGCCAGCAGCAGGAACAGGCAAATCACCAACGCCAGGATGAAGCTGACAACCTGGTTCCGAGTCATTGCCGAGGTCGCGCAACCAATCGCCAGATACGTTCCCGCCAAAAGGAAGCTCCCCACATAGCCGCACAAGATGACGCCATTATCAGCGTTGCCCAGCATGTTGACCGTAATGACGACCGGAAAAGTCAGGACGAGCGCCACGCCCAGGAATAGCCAGGCTGCCACAAACTTGCCCACGATAGCGTGCCAGGCGCTGATGGGCATGGTCAGGAGGAGCTCCATGGTGCCCAGGCGCCGCTCTTCGGACCAAAGTCGCATGGCCACGGCAGCCACCAACACGAGATACAACCAGGGGTGCCAGCGAAAAAATGGTTCCAATACGGCCTGCCCGCGCTCGAAAAGCCGATCCACCATAAAGGTGAAAAAGCCCGCCAGCAGCAGGAATATGACTATAAAGATGTAGGCAACGGGCGACGTAAAATACGCCCCCAACTCCCGCTTGGCGACCGCTTTGATGTTTACGAGAGCATTCATTTCGAGGCCTCCTTGACCGTATCAAGTGAGGTGATCGCGCGAAAAACTTCATCCAGGCGGCCTTCTTCGGTATGCAATTCCTCAATGGTCCAGCCTTCTTTCATGCTGACCTGGGCCACGTTGCGGGCCAAAAGCCCGTCGCCCGCGCCATCGCCGGCATAGACCCGGGCCCAAACCGAGCTTTTATCTTCGCGGACGATGGTCGCCTTTCGCGCTTGCGGCACCTGAGAGAGTTTTTGGCGGACGATTTCAGAAGCCACCCCGACGACTCGCACGGACACGGCTCCGGCCACGTCCGATCTTTGCAACAACTGGCGCGGCGTGCCGTTGGCCACGATCTTGCCCCGATCGATGATGATGGCGCGGGTGCATGCCGCTTCCACTTCTTCCAGAATGTGCGTGGAGAAAATAATCGCCTTCTTCTCGCCCATACGGCGAATCAGATTTCGGACTTCGTGCTTTTGATTCGGATCCAACCCGTCGGTCGGTTCGTCCAAAATGAGAATATCCGGATCATGAATGATCGATTGAGCAAAACAAGTGCGGTGCCGGTAACCCTTTGAAAGAGTGTCCACACTCTGATGAACCACCGCCTCGAGGAAGCACATATCGATTGCGCGCTGCACTGCCTTTTTGCGCGCTTCCCCGCGCAAGCCCCGCAACTCCGCGGCAAAACTGAGGAATCCCCATACAGTCATGTCGGTGTAAGCCGGCGCATTTTCGGGGAGATAACCGATCATTCTCTTGGCCGGAATGGGATTATCGAGCATGTCATGACCGCCCACGGTGATGCGGCCTTCGGTCGGAGGAATGAAACCGGTGATCATGCGCATGGTGGTGGATTTTCCTGCCCCGTTAGGGCCCAGAAAACCCAGCACCTCTCCCCTTTCCACGGAAAACGAAATGCCATCCACGGCGCGCTTCGTGCCGAAGTTTTTGACCAAATTCTCAACCTTTATCATGCGAAAACCTCTATCGCCTTACAACAGGCGGTCCAAATAGCACTGACACCGGAAAATTGTAAAGTGCTTTTGAGCCGGTCCAAATTACAAATGTGTCATCTCCAAAGGCGCTGCTCCAGGTTGACCTCGCGGATCAACCCGCCCGGCGGCGCAATAAGCTCGACCCGCCGGTCACCCTTGCGTTAACTGCCCGCACTTTATGCAATGGATGTCCAAATGCAACCTCCGCAGATCGGATCGGAAGCCGGCTTGCGGCCGCTTCAGCCTTCATCCTTTCCGGCTTGCCCCCTGTCTTCTTCTCATCGTCGCGGCCTCCTGCCGAACTCCCGGAGGCTTGCCGCCCATTGACCTGAACGAGCCCGGTTGGAAGGTGTCTCATGGGCAAGCCCTTTGGCGCAGCAGCAAGACCGCACCGCAGATTGCCGGGGATATCATTGTAGCCGTCCGGACAGAAGGAAGCACCTTTGTCCAATTCACCAAAACGCCCCTCCCGCTGGTTTCGGCCCGCACTTCGCCCGAAGCCTGGTGGATTGAATTCGTTCCGGAGAAGCGGACATTCCAGGGCAAAGGGATCGCGCCCGTCCGATTGATTTGGCTCCACCTCGGACCCGCCTTGGCCGGTCGCGCGCCGCCAAAGCCCTTGCAATTCGAGAGGAGCCCGGGGGGCGAATGGCGTCTGGGGAACTCACGAACCGGCGAAATGCTGGAAGGTTATCTGGCGGAGTGAGCGAGCTAAGAGCCTGTTTGCGGAAAGCCGTGGGTCTATTGGGCAGGTTATCATGAAACGTTATTGGTGGTGGCTCCTGTTGCTCGTGCCCGTTACCCTTGGGCTGGCGCGCATGCGCTTCGACGTTGAGGTGCTCAACCTTCTGCCAGCGGATTTCCCGGTCGTGCACGGGCTCAAGCTTTATCAACAGAATTTTGCCAACGCCAGTGAGTTAATTGTGACCATCGAAGGGCCAGATGCTGAAATCACGGAAGCAACAGCACAGCGCATTACAGAGGTCCTGCGCGCCCGGCCCGACCTGGTAGCGAACGTTACCTGGCAATCTCCCTTCAACGAACATCCGGAGCAGGCTGCCGAGATGGTTGCGTTTTTGTGGTTGAACCAACGGCCTGAGACTTTTGGACGGTTAACCAACCGGCTGACCGGGGTCGGACTGACCAATACCTTGCTCGAAGCGAAGCAGCAGCTCGCCACCTCACTATCACCAGGGCAAATCGCCTTTCGCGGCTACGATCCCTATAACCTCATGCAGCTTCCCGATGAAGCAATGGACTCCGCTCCATCGGTGGGCACAGGCGATGAATTCTTCGCTTCGGCCGATGGCACGTTTCGCGTCGTCTTCGTCGAGCCCGAACCGGACCTGTCAAACTACCGAGAATGCCTGCGCTGGCTGGACCAGATTAAAGAGATCCTGAACGAAGGGGGTGGTGAGGGGCAGATTCCGCAAGCTGTTCAAATCGACTTAACGGGCCGGCCGGCCTTCGTGGCAGAAATCGCCGGCGGCATGGAGCGCGACATGTTCTATTCGGTCGGCGGAACGATGGTGATCATCGCCGGTCTGTTTTATTGGGCACATCGCCGCTGGCGGCCGCTACTCTGGTTGCTCGTCCTGTTGAGCGTCATCCTAGGCGGCACCATGGGATTAGGCGGACTGGTTTTTGGCACGCTCAGCGTGGTCAGCATGGGCTTCGCCGCGATCCTACTGGGTTTGGCCGTCGATTACGGGATGGTCCTTTACCAGGAGTCCCAGGCGAATCGACAGGCGACGGTTTCGGAACTGCGCCGCGTCGTCGGCCCCAGCATCGTTTGGTCGGCGGTGACAACCGCATCCGCCTTCGCCATGTTAAATCTGAGCGGCCTGCCCGGTCTGGCACAATTGGGATCGCTCGTCTCGATTGGCGTCGTGCTGGCGGCAGCCCTGATGCTTTCTGCCTTCCTCCCGCCGCTCCTCCGCAGGAATCGTCCGGGCGGAAGCGGACGGCCCGGGTCCGAGCCGGTGTCGCCATACCTTTCGGCACATCGCAGCCTGCACGTTTCGACTCGGACGGGATGGATATGCACCGCCATAATTTTTGCTGCCGCCTTTACGATTTTGGCCATTAAACGGCCCGGCTTTGATCCGACTTCGGATGCGTTGAAACCGAGTGGCAGCGAAGCGTACGCAACTGTCGAAAGGATTAAGCAACGCCTCGACAGACTGCATGAACCGTTGTGGGTGCTGATTCCAGGGAAGGCGGAAGGCGTCGTTACCGAACGTCTGGCGGCGGCGAAGGCCATTCTTGAAGACGCACAAAGGGACGGGCTGGTAGAAGGTTACACACTTCCAACAACCATTTGGCCACAGGCGATCAACCAAGAGGCAAATCGACCTTTGATGCGGTTCCTGGCGAGTCAGCGAGATAGGTTGCGAGAAGCACTATTCGCCCAGGGGTTCACGGCGGACGCGTTCAATCTCACCGCGGCAATACTGGATACATGGGACCGGGCAGCATCTTCCGAGGAGACGTTGTGGCCGACGAATCGCGCCAGCAGGTCGATCCTTGGCCAGTTGATCGCCCGGACTCCGGGCGACTTCCTGGCGTTGGGGCTGGTGCATCCAGCGGAGCAGGCGCGTAATGATTCTGAATCATTCTCGATACTCAGTCACCGGCTGATGGATGCAGGAATGATTCTTTCGGGTTGGGAGCTGCTGGGATCGGCTATCTTCGACCTGGTGAAGAAGGAAATGGTAATCGTTCTCATCCCGATGTTTGTCCTTTTATTGTTTTCTCTAAGTCTGGCGTTTCGTAAGCCGGCTGAGGTGTTGCTTAGCCTGGGCGCTCTGTTCTTCGCCGCGTTTCTCCTGCTCAGTGTCATGGCGATAGCAGGCTGGTCCTGGAATCTTTTGAACATGATGGCGCTTCCATTGCTTCTGGGCGCCGGGGTCGATTACAGTATTCACATGCAGCACTCTTTACGGCGCCATCACGGCGATGTGCGCAGCGTCCGCCGGACGGTGGGTCGCGCTCTTTTTCTTTGCGCCGCTACCACGTTCACGGCTTTCGGTTCTTTGTCGTTCTCCTCGAATGCCGGCATGGCCAGCTTGGGCCGAGTCTGTGCAGCGGGTATCGCCTGTGCATTCGTCACGGCGGTCTTCCTGCTACCGTGCTGGTGGCAGGGCGCAA
>CAZCUL010000776.1:0-4378 GCA_964501475.1 uncultured Verrucomicrobiota bacterium
GCGCAACCGGGTGGGGCGACCGGCATTTGCCCTTTAAGATCAGCCATCTCGAATTCATCCTGCTCGGGCTGCTTCTGGCCGGGGGTGTCTGGCTGAATACGCGATTTGCGCCCGACGGGGAATCGGAGCGGTAGGAACCTGGGATTCCGGGCCGATACCAGTCACCCTCGATGGCCAGCGAAGTTTAGAACAAGCTGTTCACGGCGATGCCGAGGACGCTGAGAGGCCCTTGATCTTCGAGGCCTTCGGTAGCTTTCTCGACTTTTTGGAGGGTGAGTTTGGCGTTCTTGTAGAACGAATCGTCGTTAATCAAGAGCCCAAAAGTTCCCTGACCCTGGTTCATTTTTTCCAGAATCTCGCGCAGGTTGGTCATGGCAGTGGTGGTTTCGAGATAGAGCGTTTCATCCTTGGTCAGCTTGCCCAGAGTGCCTTCGCCAGCATTGATCTGCGCAATGACGTCCTGCGCGCCACCCATCATTCCCTCCGCTTGAGCAATCAGATGCTTCAAGTCGCCGGAAGCATCCTGCAAATTGGTTACGGCGCTGTAAGCGGCGCTGTAAAAGCTGTCATCGGTAATGAGTTTTCCGACCGTCCCTTTGCCTTGAACGATATTATCTGAAACGGTCTTCATGTTGCCGATGACGGCGGTGAGCGGGCCCTGGTTCTGTTTCATGAAATCGGTCATAGGGCCGAGGAGTGTGCTGAAGTTCTCGGTGCTGAAGCTTTTGGTCAGACCTTCGACGCCGGTGGCCACATTTTCGAGCTTCACCATGATGGCGCTGATATCGGGCTGTTCAATGGAGTCGAGTGTGGCTCCTTCTTCGGCGGGCGGGGCGTCGGGCGAACCGCCCTGGATGGAGAGGAAGTTCTGCCCCATCAAGCCGGTGAACTTGATGACGGCTTTGGCGTCGGTTTTGATGGCGTTCTTGTATTCGCCCTTTTTCTCGATGTTCATCGTTACCCGGGCGCGGTTGCCTTCGAGCTGGATTTTTTCGACACGGCCGACCTCGACGCCGGCGAGCTTGACGGGATCGCCCTTCTTCAACTCCTGGACGGTGTCAAAGCTGGCGTGGAGCGGGTAAGTGGCCTTAAAGAAGTCTGCCGCGCCGATGGTTTCGAGAATGATGACGGCGGCGAGGAGCGCGAGGGCGAAGAAGATGCCCAATCGGGTTTCGAGTGTGTTTTTCATTCCGTTTCCTGTGGGTTGAGTTCCTGGAGGTTGTTCAGTTTGAAGTCAGCATGGAGAAAGCGACGGATGAGCGGGTGGCGATGATTACGGATCTCCTCGACGCTACCCACCGCCAGGAGGTTTCCTTCGTAAAGCATAGCGACGCGGTCCGCCACGCCAAAAGCCAGATCGCGGTCGTGCGTCACCACGATGGAGGTGACTTCGATTCGGTTTTTCAAACTGATAATTTCGTGGCCAATGGTAATGGAAATGAGCGGGTCCAATTCGCTGGTGGGCTCATCGTAAAGAATGAGCTGGGGTTCAGAGACGAGGGCCCGGGCGATGGCGACCCGTTTCTTCATGCCGCCGGAGAGCTCGCTCGGGTACTTTTCCTTGACATTTCTCAGGCCGAGAAATTCGAGCTTTTCCGTGGCAATCCGATCGATCTCGTCCGGGTCTTTGAGGCGATGCTCGCTGAGGTAAAGACCGACGTTCTCGGCCACCGTCAGAGAATTGAGCAGGGCGCCCGACTGGAAAACCATGGCCATGCGGTATTTGTCGCGGACTTCGGGTGAATGGATCGATTCGCCCTCGATGAGAATATCTCCTTCGTCCGGCGCTTCGAGGCCGATGATGTGCTTCAGCAAGACGCTTTTGCCGCCGCCGCTGGGGCCCATAATGACGAAGACTTCTCCGGGCCGCACCTCGAACGAGATGCCCTTGAGGACCTGCTGGTTACCGTAGCTTTTGCGCAAGTTCTGCCCTTCGACGGAAACGGCATGCTGCGGCGCGCTGGTTTCGGCTTCAGTCATTTTCCAAATAGAGGAGAAATCGCGTCAAAAAGTAATCCAGGATCAAAATGAGCACAATGGAGTTAACGACCGCCTTTGTGACGGAGCGTCCGATCCCGCGCGGGCCGCCAATGGTGATCAAGCCCTGATGGCAGGAGACGGTGCCAATGACCAGGGCGAAGACCATGCTCTTGAAAAGGCCGTTCAAGACGTCGCCGGTCCCGACCACTTCCCGCAGGTTGCTGAAGAAGGATTGGAAACTGAGGCCGATCTCTTCGTTGAACACCGCCACCATTCCGCCGCCGAACCAGCCGACGAGGATGGCGAAGAGCACGAGGACGGGAAGGGCGACAGTAATGGCGATCACCCGGGGCAGCACCAGGTAATGGATGGGATTAATGTTCATCGTGCGCAAAGCATCGATCTCCTGGTAAACTTGCATGGAGCCGATTTCCGCGGCCATGGCCGAACCGATCCTGCCGGCAATGAGCACAGCCATCATGACGGGCGCGAGTTCTTTGCAGATCGAAAGCCCCACCAGACCGCCGATGGCGTTGGAGAGGCCGCGTTCCGCCAGGACCGGGCCGGTTTGGAGCGCGATCACTCCGCCGATGAAAAGCGCGAGAATGCAGGCCATGAGCAGGCTGGCGTATCCGATCTCGAAAAGCTGATCGAGAATCTTTTGGCGCTGACGGAATGCCAGCGGCAAGGCTTTGACCGTCCGCCAAAGCATCACCAACATTTCGCCAATGTTTTGGAACATATCCCAACGCCCTAGTGTGCGGCCGAAAGCTCCGGTTCCGGCCGGTTCTTTTTGCCCAGCGGGATAAAAAACAGACGCCAGCGCCTGCCTTCCGCCCCAGACTCATACTGAAAAAGCCCAAACAGGAGCGAGAATTTTCTGAAATCGCTGCCCGCGTCACGGCGATAAAGGTTCCACAAGAGGGATTGGCTGGAGGCGCCGGTCCGGCCATTTTTCTCCGACCGCCAAATCGACCAGAGTTGAGAGTAGTTTCGTTCGATGCTCTTGTTATTGGGCAGAATCGGTTCCAGGATGGAGAGCACCTGCAAGCGCTTGGGCCCTTCGTGATCGCGCCGCACCGTAAACAAAGGCCAAAGGTCGCGCCGCCGCAGCGCGGTCCCCGTCTCGGTGTTTCGCTCGACGATATCGGAATAAAGGAAGAGAAGGAGGCGCGTCCGTTCCCGGTCAAGCGGCGCGCTGGTCACGCGGTTATACCTGTAAACCGGCCAGAGATACCAATTGCTCTCGAGAGTGTCGTTGTGGGCCTGGCTGAAGAAAGGCCAGACGCGGCTGGTGTATTTGCCTTCGCCTCGGGCAAAAACAATCAACGGCCACGGCGCGGCCCATTCCGTATAATTCTTCTCCCGGTCCATGGTGTGGGTGACCCCAAACGGCCAGAAATAGGTCGTGGAATCGCGAAGCGGCGACCGGAGCATGCTATAAAGGGGAAGCAACGCCTGGAATCTGGCCGGGTTCGCCGTGCCGATTCCGGTCTCCTGGTCGAAGAACAAAGGCCAGGCGGCGAAAAACTTCTCATGCCCGCCCACAACCTCGACCTCCCCCCAGTGATTGGTGCGGGCGGTCACGTCCTTATGCTCGTGCCCGATGACCGGCCATACCTGCCATCCTTTGAGGCCGTTGCCCCGCCGCCAGTGGAAGATGGGGTAGAGATAGTTGCAGGTGACGACATCACGCTTCCGGCTCATGACATAGAGGGGCAAAAGAACAAACCGAATCTCGTCCCGGAGCAGCCGGTTTTTGAGCGTTCCGTAAATTGGCAGAAATGCGGTGTAGTTTTTCTCGGGAATCTCCGAGCGCTGCTGGAAATAGATGGGAAACAGAGTGAAGCGGTGGACGTTTGTTTCATTCAGTGTCTGGCCGCCCGCGAAGCTGAACAACTGAATGATTTGAAATCGATACTCCGGCCCAAAACGATTGTAGGTCAAGAGCGGATAGAGAAAGTCGAATTCCTCGAAGTCCGTGTCTTCGTCAAGCACGTAGGAGAAAACCGGGGGCGAAGCCCAGAGCCGGGTTGTTTCCTTGCGTTCGAAAAAGAACAACGGGCCTGCCGCTTCGGTCCTCTCGCCAGGAGCCAGCGTCAGCCGGAACCGGTCGTAAAAAGGCCCAATGGAAGGGCCGAGGTCGTCCGCGCTGATTTCGAGGCAGCAGCAGCAAAGTAGCGCGGCCGCCTGCGAGAGTATCAGTCTATAAGCCATTTACGTGGCGCGGACTATACCGCGTGGGACCAAAACAGCAATCGGGAAAGGAATCGGACGTTTTGCTTGAGCGATAACGTTATCGCAATGATGTTCACGCTAAAAGTGGTGTTTTTTAACATAGGAATTGACTTTAGCCTTGGGTTGGTTAGTTTTTCAGCACAATTGAGGTATTTACCTC
>CAZCUL010000777.1:0-2840 GCA_964501475.1 uncultured Verrucomicrobiota bacterium
AAGCGATTCCCGCCGCCTTCTTGAGCAGGGCCGAGGCGGGGGGCGACTTCGTGATAAAAGTAAAGGACTTGTCCTGATAAACGGTGATGACGACCGGAATGATCATGCCGCCCTGGTCCCGGGTGGCGGCGTTGAATTCCTTGCAGAATCCCATGATGTTCACCCCGTGCTGGCCGAGCGCGGGGCCGACGGGCGGCGCCGGATTGGCCTGACCGGCCGGGATCTGCAACTTGATTTGTCCAACAGCTTTCTTAGCCATAAACCATAAACTCTACTTTGCTACCCGTTCCCATCCCATGCCGGCGATTCCGGCAAGCCGGAATCAAGGGCGGGGAGGAGCATCCACTCATGCTTTCTCCACCTGCCAGTATTCCAGTTCCACAGGCGTGTTTCGTCCGAAAATGTTCACAGTGACTTTGAGTTTGCCGCGGTCCGGCTCGATTTCTTCAATCACGCCGCTAAAATTGAGGAATGGACCGTCATTGATTTTGATCGTTTCGCCCACTTCAAATTGGACCTTCGGCTTCTCGGTTTCCTCGGACTCGGTGATCTGCGCTTTGATCACCTCCATCTCATCCGGGGACGCGGTCTGAGGGCGGTCGCCGCCGACAAAGCCGATGACGCCCTGGGTTTCCTTGACGAAATAAAACGCTTTGGGAATGACGCGTTTGTTTTCGTCCAACAACACCATATTGATATAGACGTAGCCGGGATGAAGTTTGCGGGTCGTGACTGTCTTTTTGCCCCCGCGCACTTCGGCGACCTTTTCCATGGGCACGAGGATTTCCTTGATGGAATCGCCCATTTCTTCGGTCTTGATCCGCTTTTCCAGGCTTTCCTTGACCTTTTGCTCCTGGCCGGAAAGGGTATGGATGACAAACCACTGGCTATGCATGTTCGTTGGTTAGATTTGGGTCATGGCCCGGATCAGCAGAGCGATGACAAAGTCCACTGCGACCGTAAAGCAGCCTAAGAGGACAATGGCGACCATAACCACGACTGTCGATTCGCGCAATTCACGCCAGGTCGGCCAGGTGCACTTCTTGAGCTCTTCGCGGGTTTCAAGAATGAAATTGCGCAAGCGGGCCAATTGCCCCTTGCGCCATAGAATGGCGAAGATGATGGCAATCGCCGCCACCCAAACGCCCAAAATAATATAATCTCTGTATTCGTTCACAAAGTGCCTGGCGGAGGGGGAGGGATTCGAACCCTCGATCCCGATCTCTCGGGATAACGGTTTTCAAGACCGCCGCAATCGACCGCTCTGCCACCCCTCCGGCTTCAACCCTAAATGGCAGGGCGGGAGGGACTCGAACCCCCAACCGACGGTTTTGGAGACCGCTACTCTACCAATTGAGCTACCGCCCTACAAACCGCCGGAGCGATTGCTGTTGATTTATTCAAGAAATGGCCTGGCGCAGCTTTCCTTCCGCCCACGGCCCGAATCTGTCGAATTTGGAATTATGCGATGATTTCGCTGACACGCCCGGCGCCAATGGTGCGGCCGCCTTCGCGAATGGCGAAACGCTGCCCCTTCTCCATGGCCACCGGCGCAATTACCTTCACTTCCACCGAAACGTTGTCACCAGGCATCACCATCTCCACCCCCTGAGGCAAGGTCACATCCCCGGTCACGTCCGTGGTGCGGAAATAAAACTGCGGTCGATAATTGTTGAAAAACGGAGTGTGGCGTCCGCCTTCTTCCTTCGAGAGAACGTACACTTCCGCCTTGAAATGAGTGTGGGGAGTGATCGTGCCCGGCTTGGCCAGAACCATCCCGCGCTCGACTTCCTCTTTCTTAACACCGCGGAGCAACACGCCCACGTTGTCGCCCGCGCTCGCTTTGTCCAGCAGCTTCCGAAACATTTCAATGTCGGTCGCCACTGTCTTGCGTGTGTCGCGTAAACCCACAATCTCGATTTCCGACATGCGCTGCAGCTCGCCGCGCTCCACCCGGCCGGTCACGACCGTCCCGCGCCCTTCAATGTTGAACACATCCTCGATGCACATCAGGAACGGCTTGTCCACTTCGCGCGTCGGCAACGGAATGAAATCGTCGATGGCCTTCAGCAATTCCTGAATGGCCTTCTCCCCATCGGCTTCGCCCGCCAGCGCCTGCGTGGCACTGCCCCGGACAATCGGCGTCTTGTCCCCCGGAAAGCCGTATTTGGTCAGCAAATCGCGCACTTCCATCTCGACCAGCTCCAACAGGTCCGGGTCGCACAAGTCCACCTTATTGAGGTAAACCACAATCGCCGGCACGCCCACCTGGCGCGCCAGAAGAATATGTTCGCGCGTCTGCGGCATCGGGCCGTCCGCCGCGCTCACCACCAGAATCGCGCCGTCCATCTGGGCCGCGCCCGTGATCATGTTCTTGATGTAATCTGCGTGGCCGGGGCAATCGACATGCGCGTAATGGCGCTTCTCGCTTTCGTATTCCACGTGCGACACCGCAATGGTCAGTGTCTTGGTTTCGTCTCGCACCGTGCCGCCCTTGGTAATCTCAGCGTAGGAGATTTGCTGAGCCATGCCTTTGCGCGCCTGGGTGGCGACAATCGCTGCCGTGAGGGTGGATTTACCATGGTCCACGTGACCGATCGTCCCCACGTTGACGTGCGGTTTGGTCCTTTGAAATTGTTCTTTTGCCATTGCTATCTCCTGCGGTTGTTGAGTTGTCTTTCAGTATCCATTAATCCATTACATCTCGCGCCTCAAGCCATGGAGCCCATGACCAGGGTTGAACTGGTGACCTCGTCCTTACCAAGGACGCGCTCTACCGACTGAGCTACATGGGCAACCGGGGCATGTCCGGCCACTAATCGTCATGCCTGAAAAAAGAG